>JAAYOS010000138.1 GCA_012520195.1 Clostridiales bacterium
CCCATATGCTTGAGGTCTGCCCAAGTTTGGCGGGAACCAAACCTCGTATCGAGGTACATCATCTGGGTATCGGAATGAACGAAAAGGATCCTGCCCGTCTGGTGTTCGACGGTAAAGAAGGCGATGCTATAGCGGTAAGCCTTATTGACATGGGAGGCCGTTTGCGTCTTGTATGTCAGGATATTCATTGTGTAAAGCCCGTAATAGATATGCCAGACCTACCTGTTGCCAGGGTCATGTGGAAAGCTGAACCAAGTCTTTCGGAAGGCCTTGAGTGCTGGATTCTTGCGGGTGGAGCACACCACACTGTGCTCAGCTATGACGTCTCTGCCGAGCAAATGAGAGACTGGGCCAGAATTGTTGGCATTGAGTTCGTTCATATTTCCAAAGACACCACCGTAGAATCGCTGGAAAGAGAACTTATGATCAATGACCTGATCTGGAAACTCAAGTAAAGAGTCTCTGTACAGTTACAACTGTTACAACTGTTATAACTGTTACAAAATTAGAAGACCGCCAGTTGAGAAGAATAATCTTCTTAATTGGCGGTTTTTTCTCTGGTTTCTATTACGTACAAGCACCCATTATGCACAGATAGTGGTTCGCTTCACGCAGTACATGGTCACCCAGCAGTGGAATAATTATTGACTGTATCCTGCATTCCAATAATCCTCTTGTACCGGCTGACTTAAAGTCCCGAAGTCTTTCGGTTTCCTGGAGGCTATTTGCGGTAACGTTCGCAATATCCATCGCATGTCTGGAAACCTGTTCCGCTTCGACGGTCAATTCATCAAACTCTCTACCGAACATCCTCGCTGTCTCGATAAGGGCCTCTTCTGACGGATCAAGCAATCCGGCTATGAACTTCGCATGTTCACCCATCTGTCGGTTCCAAAATAGTTCCTGGCTAATAAGATCCTCTGGCCTATTTATGCTTTCTCTGCGTACAAGCATCAAGAGCATATTCATGAAGTGCCGTGCTTCTCTAAGTATATGCTCTATTAACAAAGGATAATTCACCGTGAACATATTGCAGGTCCGAACACTTCTTAGCAACTGTTCTTTATAATTTACTAACTCTGCGGTCAGTTGGTACGCTCTGCGGTCAAGTCGCTCTACCTCTCCTTCTAATTGTGCATCCTGCACTCCAGGACCGGTAGGCCGCAACATTCTCTCGCGCCTCGTCAGCTCCAGGTTAAACGGTACTCCGGTGTAAAAGTTTGTGAGCCTCTCGGCTTCTAGGGTGTATTGCGTAGTTGCCTGATTGGAGGTCAAAAGATTTGCACTTACATTTCCGTTTGCAAGAGCCGTAGCTTCAGAAAGAAGTTGTTCGAATCTCTCCCTGAACATTCTCGCTCTCTCTGCCATATCTTTGTCTCTCGGCGTGAAGCCTACTTCTAGAAAAAATGAGTGCTCTTTCATTATCCTTAAGAAAAATAGATTCAAATCAAGCGACATAGTTATAAATTCATTTTGAGATATCAAGCTATTACCACCTTATACAATATAATGTGTATATTGCATAATATGCGAATAGCTATTTTAATGCTAATGGCATTATGGGACTGAGGACAAAGGGGGATATGTAGGACATGTGGGAATAGCGGGAATAGCAGGAATAG
>JAAYOS010000139.1 GCA_012520195.1 Clostridiales bacterium
ACCTGATTGCGATCGTGATGAACTTGAAAAAGAGCCTGCGGGTTCTTTTATTGACTTTTTTCAGCTATGGCAACGAGGCTGCATTTGGGGGACTCAGGCAAAAGTCGCTTTTGGGCAGTAGTCCCTACGTATACGACCATCATCAAAATCATGCATGAAATATATCAAGCACATCATAGACGGTACAGATATCGTCGTATGACCGCTGCTGGCTAAGCTAAAGAGGCAAGGTCATTTACATTAACCATAAGACAAACCTGTGCCTTATGAGGCAAGAAAGTCTGCTGAGCCGTGTGCGCACATTGTTTGATATACTCACAAACAAGTAAAATGTGTATAGCACATTCGAAATTTCTCATCAGCTCCGTGTAAGCATCTGAAGATTGAGATAGCCTTTGAGACTACATCAAGATAACTATCGTTGACTTCTGCAAAATTCATTGCTCTAATCTTATTAAATCTTTTTTAGCAGATATCTTATACAACGTATTGGAAATTTTACTATAGTCTTTATTTTACTGGTTTGCTTGTTACGTTTTAACTTCTCTTGATATTTCTTTGTCAGCGTGCTCACTTCATTCGCATCGGTTGCGAGAAACCGAGAACGAGTATATTGCATACGCTCCAATGATTTTCGATATGTTTTGTGAGAAATACTGCTTAATTCTTTCGCTGCCTTTTCACTGACAGAATAAGGATAGAGCCAACCATTCTTTTGGCATGCAGCATATCCAGCAGCCACCTTGTCTCGATGCCGTCCATCGACGGTTTCTCCTTTGATAATCAGCTGTGCATCAAGCTCGCGCACCGCAATATATCCCGCGTCGCTTGCTTCTTTAATCAGTTCCTGCCCTTTTGTAGTATGCGCAATAATCACCGTTTCCCCTGCACTGTGATCGCCCGGAATGCCCCATGGATCTCCACACACCACATCGGCATCAATACACATTTGATCGTAGCAGAGCAAACATCGATATGATTCACATATGGGTTTTAGCGCATGACGCCTTGTCTGATCTAGTCTGTATCGATACTTGTTCGTCACGATCAGGATATTCCCCGGCCATCCACCGTCAGTAGGATGCGAATACCTGAATCTGAATCTTTGTAGTTTTTCTTCTTTTGTACAACCACAATCCGCAATCAGTTTATCCATCATGTAACCACTGTTTTGACCTGCGCAGATAAGTCCAATCATGTATTCAATCGCACGGACATCCTCAACATGCTTTTCTCGACACAAGCGTACAGCTTCCGCTTGACATCCCAGAACTACGGCTGCAAGGCGTTTACTTTTATTCTCCAAAATAGTATTTACAACAGCGGATTGGCAGTAATAGGACCCTGCGCTTTCTTTGATGATTTCTGCCGAATCTGCAAAAACAGCCTTTGGACGGTTGGTATTCGTATCCAACTGATTGGTTATCGCTCCATCAATCTTTCCTGACTCCAACAGATATAGAAGCAAGGCGGTAACAATTCCACCGCTCTGACCTTCCCTGCGGATATTTTTTGATGACGCATACCCTATATATCCTTGCAGGCATTTTCCACGTAAGCTTTCTGACACATCATCAATCGTTTGGTTTTCTGCGTGAGACGGACATATATTTAAGCAACGGCGGCATTGCACACATAATTCTTTATCAACATGAGCATACAAAAAACCGCCCGCATTCTCCCGCATGTTGATGGCCTTTTGTGGGCAGATGCTTACGCAAGTACCGCACCCCGTACATATTGCCTGTTCAGTAATTCTCTGAATACTATTCATTTTTCCTATCCTTATATACCCCAAGCATGCTTTTCCCTGCCGCGATGACCGCGTCCCTTACTTCAGGATAATGTGCAACAATCTCTGCTCGCCTCTCTTCTCTTGTTTGCCAGAGCTTATCAAACATATCAATCAGAATACTTGTATTACAGTCAGACTCAGACAACAGCCAATCGTCCTGCCCGTACCAATGCAGAAGCTCTTCATATTTGTAGTGCCAACCTACGACCATAAGTGGCACTCCTGCCGATAATGCAGCGACGCACGAATGGTATCGAGAGGCTACCACTACTTCGCAGGAAGCGATATGATTTTTAATGTCCGAACTGGTCATATTGGATGTATTGAGGATACTGGCATGACCGCCAAGTGAAACGAGTTTCTCGATAATATCCTCAGAAACATCAATGTCATTATATAGGTCAGTAGGATCTGTCTCGTTGGGTATAAGGATTACCTCTGCGTCAAATGAATTATTGATGTGCAGACAAAGAGCTGCTATACAGACCACATAATCTTCGGCACTTCTCCATTGTCGCACAATCTGGTGACTGGTTGAAATCCCAACAACGGGCCTGTCAGCAAGCTTCATCTTTTTATATCGCATCAAGTTGGCAATATCCGGCGCGGAGAGAATGCTTTTACGAACGCCACAACTTAACATTACCTGGCGACTTTTCTCTTCCCTTGCGACCATACAGTCAAATACATGTTTTGAGGCAAATCGAGCTAATTTTTGGTTGTATTTGCTACTTATTGGTCCATAGCTTGCAGCATTCTTGACGGAACGAACTCCTTTACGCTTTGCATAATATGAAAAAGGAAAACGTAACGCAATCAGCAAATGTGATCGCAGTAATCGCCACTGTGGTGGTGCTAAATCATCGCAAAAACATATTCCGAACAATTCAATTACACTATCTGCCTTCTTAATTAATCTTAACGCATGTCTCAGATATTTATCATATTTAGAAATGAATCCGCATAAGCTCATCAACATCCTTTTTGCACTATAGTCCTTTACTTCGTAAGTCAGAAATGACATGTCTGCTACTGACTCAGGCAATACAGAGCCTATCTGTAAATTAATCATTTCAAAATCATTACCATACACTACTTGCAAAAGTTCAAACATACCATGCAAGATAGAGGGACTACCAAAGTTATAATCGACTTTCAGACCGCATGTGATTATTTTTTTCATATTTACCTCACTATTTATTATTAAGCTTTTTTAGCCTTTTAATATACCGAATACCTAACTCGCAAAAGCTTTTCACAGGCAATTGGAATTTCCATGTAAGAAGCGCACCCGTGCTAGCAGCAAATAGTGTTGCTTCAATAATGAGCGCATTAAGCGGCGCAAGTGATGCAGTAAATAGCACTCTTGCCACTATGCACAGCGCGGCACCAGGTATAGTTAATAATATAGATAAGCCGATGCGTCGAAATGGCAGTAATTTTGTCCACTTAATCCCAGTTGCTTTGCTGATAACATATAGATTGCTCGGCAAATTGAATAAATATAAGACGAGAATAGTCGCAAGCGCAGCACCCGCCGCCCCGAGTAAATAGACCGCTAGAATACTGAGCAATGCATTCAAACAAAGACCGATTATTGAGCGAACTAAAATGTACTTGGATTTTCCTAAAGCGATTAACAAAGGACCATACACTACAGTGCGAATAGGTAAGTACAGTAAATAAATCTGGAATATCGGTATTGCATCTGCATAAGCTTCTGTGTACAGAAACCGAATAAATGGACTCGCCGTTACGAATAAAAATATCATTACAGGAAGCAGTATCAACGAGGTTTTTTCCGCAATCTTCCGAAACAGCGCTACGGCTGTAGTGAAATCGTCATCTTTTGCAGCTCTTGTGATATCTACTAGCATAACAGTACTAATAGCACCTGTAATTGTTCCAATCAAAGGAAGTTCGCGCGCACCTTGCATAAAAACCGCATATCTCTCCGGTGAAAGCATAATGGACACAATCCATTTATCTAGGCTTCGATCCAACGTAGCAACTATATCAGCGAGTCCCAACGGAATTGAGATATAAAACAATGATTTTATACTGGACAGATTGACCTTTGATGACTCCTCTTTTGGGAGGATGTGATTAAGTACAATACCTGCTACCACAACAAATGCAATGCTAACTATGACGCGAGATACTATCATCGATTCACCAGTACGGAAAATCAACATCGACACAATAACAACGGCTAAGATTACAAATGTTTGTGTTGCACTAAAAACCGCATTAAATCGTATACGATTCTCATACACAAATACACAGGATATAACGTTCATCGGCACCATAAACAGGGCATACGGAATAAGCCAATAGAGCAATTCTGCGATCTGCGGATTATGAAAAGCATTAGCCAGCACTTGGTTACCGCCACATAGAATAAACAAAGAGAACATTAGACTGGTGCCCAATGTTAGTAATATACTTTCGTTTACTACTGCGCGCTTACGATGCTCATTATGCACCAGATAATAATAGATGCCAGACGGAATCCCCAAAGTCAGTAAGGAAGCAAACGTCGAGTAAATCAGAAAGGCTTGACTGTTAATAGCCAGTTCCGTCTTAGTTAGTACACGAGCTGCAACCATCGATAGCAATAGGGAAAGCAGTGTATTGACCGTGCTTGCAATCATCAAGGCAACTGCTCTGCTGGTTCTAGATGCATGTACATCATCACGGTCTCTTAGAAGCCGCTTAATCATTGACACTCTTTACTCCACCGACATTCGAATGAGATACAAGTCAGATAATCGAAAACCCTGTTTCAATATAGATACAATATATACCATTTCGTGATTTTATTGTACATTAGTTAGCTCGCAATATTTGGTATTCTGTATATCTCAAGAAAATGATTCTAAAACATCTTCTTTTGTCAGAGACACAATGGTTTTTTCGAATAATGCTTTGAATTGCGGTTAAATCATCTAGACGATTTTGTAGCATACTCATTTTCAGAATTAATCAATTTTCGATCACTAGAAATTTGATATTTTTTGCTAGATTACCCGCAATTACTTAATCCCTTTCCAGAAAAAGTTTTGCGATAACTAAACCTGCATCTACAATAGAGACTACTGCGCAGATCTAAAAGGCTTGGGATCAGGCGATTAGCGGGCAATATCCAGCACAATAAGTACAAGGGAAAAGGCGTAAAGGCGCTGAACCCCTTGCACTTTGCAACTGGAGTATAGCCATGTACGAGCACGATAGTTGTCAAATCGCCTTTCACGATGAACCCTTTCTGTTTAGAGGTCTTCCATTGGATTCAGATAACCGCTGGGTTAAGTTGTCGGGTGTTATACCCTGGTTTCGAGTCGAGGAAGCGTACCGGAAGAATTTTCGAGGTAATCGAGGAGCGCGCGCTAAGTCTGTTCGGCTAGGGCTCTGTTGTCTCATTGTCAAGGAGCAGTTGCAATTGTCTGACTGCGAGACGGTGACGATGATTTGTGAGAACCCGCACTG
>JAAYOS010000140.1 GCA_012520195.1 Clostridiales bacterium
GAAATACAGCCATCATATTCTTCTGGCGGTGAGGCACCGAGCTTTCCATCGGGTTCAAAAAGTCGTACGAGGTTCACATCTGATTGTAACTCCTCTTCAAGCCCTTCAGATATCTGCCTATAAACTGATGAGACCCCCGATAAATAGATATGGTTGATATCTTTTTTGCTTTTTAGGTTATAGTAGTTTATTGATGCATTTATACTATTGACGAACTGCTTTTTTATCGAATCAATATCACTGAACGGGACCTTCTCTCCCCTTATGAGAGCACTTATTGTTGTGATGGTCTCAGTATTGAGATTCACATGCCTAATAAACTCTATGTGATTATCCTCAAAAACGATATGGTGAACGCTCTTTCTACCCATTCTGACAGCCAAAAAGCTATTTTCTGTTACCTTGCTCAGCATGGCATTTGCAAATGATATCTGAATCGGCGAAATTGCTGTTAATGATAGGGGCACCAATTTTGAAACGTCAATTATCTGTTGAATTGTTTTCTTGTTAACAGCACAGAGCAAAATATTAACGAAGGTACCTTCCTCTTCTTCAACTTCTCGCAGAGGTACGTAATCTAGCTCAAGCTCGGAAAGCGGAGTTGGAATATGTTCTTGTGAGTTTAGGAGTATTAGGTTTCGCTGCTTACTCTGCTCGACCTTGGGGAATGATGCAAACCGCAAAATAGTCGTCTGATTGTCGATGCCGAAAGAAGCGGTCCTTGCAGAAAACCCGTTTTCTTTGTACATGCGCACAAACTCATTGGCAAATGTTTCCTCGTCGACCACAACTCCCTCATTCAGAACTGAGGTCCCTAGTTCCAGAGTGGCATATTTAGTTATATAGAAACGATTCTTTGACGTGAGGACCATTTCAACCATACGCACTTCGTCGCGGCCGATAACGATTCCCAGCATCTTTTTTCTTCTGATCATAAGACCCCCATGTAGACTATGAATAGGAGAGTACCGAACTAAACATTGGTAGATAGAGTGCAATCAGCATTACTCCAACGATTCCTCCAACAAGAATAAGCAGAAGCGGCTCCATGGTAGTGCCGAGCCTTTTCGATTCCGTTTCCACCTCTTCGTCGTAGAACTCGGAAATCTTATCAAGCATATCCGGGAGATTTCCTGTCTCTTCACCTATCGATATCATTTCAATCACCATAGGTGGGAAAAGTCCGCTGGCCGCAAGTGGTTTAGATATTGTCCTACCAACTTCGATTTCCCTTGCCGCCGCCTCAACGGCATTGGCTACAAGCGAGCTGCCGGAAGTAGGTCCTGATGTCTCAAGTGCGCGTACTATTGGTACGCCTCCCCTAAGAAGTGTGGACAATGTCCTAACGAACCTCGATATTACTGTCTTGGATAAGAGTGAGCCGAATAGCGGAAGACGGAGCTTCCTCTTCTCCCACATCTCATTGCCGACCCGGCTTTGAAAGAAGGCCATCGCGAGAAATACTATTAGAAAGATTGCTGCAATCCAGATATACCACCAGTCCCGCATGCTGTCAGAGACACTGTATATAAATAGAGTGATTGCGGGAATTTCGGTTCCCTCTGTTGCAAACCCTTTGAATGACGGCACCATAAACACCATCATAACGACAAACATTACTGCGGCAAACGCTCCGACTACTTTGGGATAATTGGCTGCAGACTTTATGTTGTCCCTTAGTTTCTTTTCTTTTTCTAGGTGTTCGGATAGTCTGCTCATTGTCTGTATGAGGTTACCTCCCATCTCTCCCGCCTGGAGCATCGAGACGAACAGGTTATCGAATATCCCGGGATGCTTACTGAACGCATCCGCAAGCGATGAGCCGCCCCTAACTTCGGAAGTAATTCGGGTCAGGGCAGTTGAAATCGAGTTGTTTGATGTTTGGCGAGCGAGAATCGATAGCGATTCGGTCACAGGAATTCCTGCGTCAAGGAGTGTTGCAAACTGCCTGGTAAGAACCACTAAATCGGCTGTTCTGACACTTCTCCTTTTACTGATACGAAATAGTGTAACCGGCTTATGAGGGCGGACCGAGTAAGCATACAGACCAGTTTCGCGAAGTAGCGTTACAACATCCTCCGGGCGCTCTGCTTCGGCTATACCGCGGACTACTTTATTCTGGTTGCCTATCGCTTCATAGGAATATTGTGGCATCAATACCCTCCTTAGCCCCTGTCGATCTCAGTGATAAGATCTCTAACCCTCTGGATTTCCTCCGGACTTGCAGTGAGATACATTACATACCTGTATCCATCGCCTTTTGCAATGTTGGACGAAATCTTAAACTGAGATGCCGGGATACCGCTGAGTTCAGCAATTAGCACGCGTCTATTATGTAGCCTGCTTGCACCGTTGGGAGCAGTGGAATAATCAACCGGCAGCGATATCGTAGGAGACTTAATGTCCAGAGTGTCAATAATCTCCGATAATGTTTCCATGTAGTCAGCTTCGACAGAGACCATAATCGTCTTGCCAAACTGAGAAAATGGGGATTTGTATATCCGCAACTTGGGGATATCTAGAGCCATCAGCTTCTTTTCCATCTCATCTGCTGTGACGTTGTAAATTCTAAAGACTTCAAAGGTATTCAAGTCGCTAATACCCGAAGTGTCGATGTCATTGATTACCCTCTTCGCCTCCGAAATTGCATCCGGACTTCCAACGAGCCAGAGTGTCCTTCTGAGCTTGTCCGGGGTGAAGACCCTTATATCCAGGCCAGAGTCCTGACTCATCTCGGCAAAGATGGGAATTACGACATCCGAGGTGATGTTATTGAGCGTGTGCTTTTCAATTCTTTTGGATGTGTAGTATGAACCTTCAGCGGAATAGTTTTCGATGACATCGACGATCGAACGGACTGTATCGATTGCTTGAAAGTCCTCGTTGCTTGCGTATATGTAAAGAACCCTGCTGTTCCCCTCAAGGATAAATCCGGAAGGCAGTGACAGCTGTTCGAGAATTGCTTTGAATTCGCTGGCAGAGATATATTCGACAGTCAACGGTTTGAAGTTATTCTTTAACTCGGAACTTCCAAGCTCAAGATTTGCATTCTTATCTATCATTCTAATTATCTGCCTGATCTTAACGAGATCGCTGGCGAAACCCTGTACCCATAGCGACTTACTGTTTGCAGGTGACTTGAGTATACTGACGTTTAATCCAAGCGCATTGATCTGATCTGCGAGTGTTTCCGACGTAATATATTTCAGTTTAAACTCGGTAATCTCCAGAATCTCAGAAAAGTCAGCTATAATGGAGTTCTTGTCCCCAAAGACGATAATGTTATCATCGCGAATCCAATCCATTCCGGCGACTTTTGACAGACTGTCAAGAGCCTGTTCAACCGTCACATTGTCAAGCCTGAGCGAGAGCTCAATCGGCTGACCTTTAAATAGAATATTCGTGCTTGAGTAAACAGCTATTGCTGAGAGCACGTCTCTGACGTCTGCTTCCTTGACGTTTAGCGATATTTGTGAGCTGTTGATGAGCTCATCTATGCTAATAAGTGTCTTGGTATCAGCACCCGTTTTCCCTGTTTCTACAACAGACGCAACATTTGTGATGCGGGAACCACTCTGCTGCTGCCCGGTCATAACGGGAGGATGTTCATCTGAGTCACCTGTCACTTCAGTGTCTATGCCTTTAACTGATTTGTCTGTATAATTATTATGATCATCATTATCATCCGACAGCCCGGGGATAATCAGTGTTTGGCCAGTGATAATTAGATTCTTATCGGTTATGTTGTTTGCCTCGATAATATCATCAACGTTAACACCGAATCTTGTAGCGATGTGCTCTAGCTTGTCACCGCGTTGTACAGTGTAATTAAGAGCGTATGCCGATTGTAGTAATGCTCCAACTATCAGTACTGAAACAATAACCGATACAATATATTTGCTTCTTCTCATCTGTTATTCCCGCCCTTCGAATCCAACAGTCATTGTCTCCTCGTCGTCTGTCAGAATCGCGGTATTATCAATTATTTCAACAAGGTACCACTCAGAATCCCCAATATACTCCTCAATCCCTACAATGTAGCTAGTTTTTCCATCGGTAAAGATTGCGGTGTCTCTTCCGTGTTCACCGGATAAGACGCCCGAAAGCCTAATCGATGCCATCAAATCTCCAGCAATAGTTCCAAAGGGATCTTTTTCGGGAATCACTCTGCTGTCCTCAGGAAGAACCTCCACAGTTTGTGTAGCGTCTGGCGACGGGCCGACAGTAATGCCAGGTGAAGGAGTATATGTGACATTCACTTTATCTCTGTTGCTATTCTGTAATAGGTTACCGCTAAATAACACGAAGTAAATAAGAACTAGAATTATCAGCAAGGCAACCGCTAGCAGGATTATGATTGCCTGCCTTTTTCCAACAGTTATGCGCGGCTTTACGAGCTTCTGAGACTTTTCGGAGACCTCTTGGGAAATCTCCTGCAAACTTTCTCTTTCCTGTAATCGTTTCATTCTATCCCTCAAATATGTAAAACTGCTATTACTGAGCATGTTACATTATAGCATATAATAAAGTATTCTGTAATAGTTGTGTAATTGACAAGATCAAGCAACAAGAATATTACATAGATGCAATATTTAGGCAATTTGTACAATACCCGACCAAATATGTACCCACAATATATATTCTAATAATAATATCACAAACTGTCGAATTTAGCAATATATTACCACATATTTTTGATAGACTCCATTTTGATAGCAGAGACTAAATATGTGTATAATAATCACAGTTTTATGATTTGTTCGATTGAATAGAACACCTGTGCCTTTTTCGCTTACCTTACCTTTAATTGCATCTATCCCCATATTCTTTCAGGTATATATTGTAATTTTCGAATTTTTGTTGTAAAATGTAAACGGGTATGTTTGTTCGGTATGCCATAGGGGTTTTTGTGGTTACCAAAAACACCCTGTTCGGAAATTATTTTGGTAGAAGGAGGTTAATATGAGAAAACCCAGTTTGAATTCCAGAACAATTATTCTAATCGCAACAGGTGTTTTAACCGGCATAGGTCTCGCGTATCTAGTTATACGCTACTTGGATAAAATAATCGAGCTTGTCGAAACACTCAAAAAACGTACTTTTTTGAGGCTTGAAATCGAATCTCAGGATGTGGGGTGCCCCGACCTCGATCTGGATGAGTCGAGCCAGGCGTTCCATCCCGGATACGACACTGAGTTAAGTCCCGATGGAACTCCTCAACCCAACAATCCAGCTGATGAATAGCACTCTTATCCCATGGAGGAATAAACCTTAATGCCGATCAAAATACCTTCCGATTTACCCGCGCGCACCGTTCTTGAAAACGAGAACATCTTTGTAATGTCTGAGGCTCGTGCACTAACGCAGGACATCCGGCCACTTAAACTAATAATCCTTAATTTAATGCCGAGAAAAATCATTACCGAGACTCAGCTTTTGAGATGCCTCTCAAACACTCCTCTTCAAATCGAAGTGGATTTGTTGCAGACATCTACCCATGTATCAACAAACACATCCCTTGACCACCTGCTCGCGTTTTACGCAACATTCGACGAGATTCGAGACCAAAAGTACGATGGGATGATCATAACCGGAGCTCCCGTCGAGCATCTGAGTTTCGAAGAGGTGAATTACTGGGCAGAGCTCTGTACAATCATGGATTGGAGCAAGACCAACGTTTTCTCCACATTCCATATATGCTGGGGTGCCCAGGCTGCACTTTACCATCATTACGGAATCCCCAAGTATCCCCTGCCTAAAAAAATGTTCGGTGTGTTTTCACACGATGTGTTGATGCCAACTTCTCCCTTGTTACGCGGATTTGATGACAACTTCCCTGCACCACATTCGCGACATACCGAGATACGCGCGGAAGACATAGAAAAGTGCCCCGACCTCGTAATACTATCTACTTCCCCCGAGGCGGGAGTATACATCGCTGCCAAGGCTGACGGTAGACAAATATTCGTCACCGGACACGCCGAATATGATTATGACACACTCGCAGGAGAATACTTCCGTGATCTTGGCCGAGGTCTGGATATAGACGTACCAAAAAACTACTTCCCAAACGATGATCCAGACAGCAAGCCATTGGTCACTTGGCGTTCACACGGACACCTGCTCTTTACAAACTGGCTAAATTATTACGTATATCAAGGGACACCCTATGATTTGAGTAATCTGTAAAGCCGCAAAATATTGCATAATCGGTTTCCTTTTACAGATACTATTTGTACAAGCGGTTCCTTTGACATGAACAACTGGAGGAATATATATATGAAGGCTACAGGAATTGTCAGAAGAATTGACGATCTGGGTAGGGTCGTTATTCCCAAAGAAATCAGACGCACAATGAGAATACGTGAGGGTGATTCCCTCGAGATTTATACCGACAAAGACGGCGAAGTGATATTCAAGAAATATTCACCAATGGGCGAGCTCTCCACCTTCGCAGCTCAGCTCAGCGAGACAATGACAAAGACCACTGGTTCTTCAACTGCTGTCATCGACCGCGACAGCGTTGTGGCAGCTGCCGGTAATGCTAAACGTGAGATTATCGATAAGCGTATCACCGAAGAGCTTGAACGCTTGATGGAGGGCAGACAGGTATACCAGTACAAACAGGGTGAACAGAAGGTACCTGTTGTTAGCAGTAGCGATTACTATGTCGTGGTTGCTGCTCCGATTATCGCTGAGGGCGACGTTTCCGGGTGTGTACTTTTCATTTCAAACGATGAGGAAGGACTCTCTGGAGACACCGAGTACAAACTTGCACAGACGGTTGCAGGGTTCCTTGGAAGACAAATGGAAGCATAATTATGCCGATTTCTGTATATGCAGGCGATAACCTCGCCTGCATATAATTTATTCATACTCTTTTGTGTTAAAAAACCTCAAAAGGGCTATTGCATTTGTAATTAATTACTGATATAATTGCTCTGTAGAAAACGTCGGCTGCTGCGAACGTTTGGTTTTTTGGAGTGGGACTTCCCACTCTTTATTATTGAAATATCATTATTGAGATATTGATTAATTGATTATCTGTAGGACACAGGATACATGTCGGGCACAGTTTATTGCATCTGCGTAGGAAAAACGGAAAGGCGGAGTCGCTATGAGTAAGATTACTGATGTTGTAACGGAACTCGTTCTACCGATCACTGAAGAGGTTGGTGTTTCGCTCTGGGATGTCGAATACGTTCGTACTGGTAGCGAAAACTACCTCAGGATACTCATTGACAATGAAAACGGCGTGTCAATCGATCAATGCGAGGCAGTAAGCAAGGCTCTCGATCCCCTTCTCGATGAGGTCGACATCATAAATGACTCATTTATTCTTGAGGTTGCGTCTGCAGGCATCGAACGTTCACTAAAAAAGCCGGAACACTTTTTGAAATATGAGGGCTCTCTTATTGAGGTTAAACTTTATGCCGCAGTCGACGGCAGTAAACGCTATGTCGGTATTCTGTCAAGCTTTAACGATGACAGTATCTCACTTGAAACAGACAGGGAAACCCTCACTATTCCCCTTGAGAAAATTGCAAGGGCCAATCTGAAATACAATTGGCAGTAGAAGCTTTTCTATACACCACATAATACAATACATTAACAGTAATATTGCAGTTCTCTCTGCTATCTACTGCTTAGGAGGTTCATTTAATGAATGCCGATTTCTTCGATGCGCTATATGATATCGAAAAGGAAAAAGGGATTCCCGTAGACTATATGCTTGATCGCATATCACAGGCTCTGTTATCAGCTTACAAAAAGGATACTTCCGAGTCTGTCGATAATGTTTTTGTGGAGCCTGATCTTGAAAACAAAGTAATCCGTATGTATGTCAGGAAGACTGTTGTTGAAGAAGTAACCGACCCTGCACTTGAGATCTCCGTTGAAAGTGCCGCTGAAATATCAAAGCGTCTTTCAGTCGGCGACCATGTCGATATCGAAGTCGAAACAAAACGTTTTGGCCGTATTGCAGCACAGACAGCAAAACAGGTCATCATTCAGGGTATCCGCGAAGCTGAACGCGGGCTCATTTATCAGGAGTTCACATCAAAGGAACATGAACTCATAACCGCTGTCGTCACAAGAATCGACCAGCGCAACGGGAATGCATATCTCGAAATCAACGGTAAGGGTGGACATAGCGAAGCAGTACTCCTTGCCAGCGAACAGATCGCAGGTGAGGAACTTCGGGATGGAGACCACCTGAAAGTGTATGTTGTCGATGTCCGAAATTCCAGTCGCGGACCACAGATTCTCATTTCCCGCACTCATCCCGGCCTTGTAAAGCGTCTTTTTGAGCTTGAGGTTCCTGAAATCCATGACGGTATTGTCGAGATAAGCAGTATTGCCCGTGAAGCAGGCATGCGTACGAAGATCGCTGTCCATTCAAACGATGAGGATGTAGACCCGATTGGTGCGTGTATCGGCCCACGTGGTTCGCGTGTCGAAAGCATTGTTGACGAACTCAGAGGTGAGAAAATAGATATTGTCAGATACAGCGACAACCCCGAGGAGTATATCGCCTCTGCCCTATCCCCCGCCACTGTTATTAGCGTTACAATTCTCGAGGACGCAAAGAGCTGCCAGGTCATAGTTCCTGATGACCAACTATCTCTTGCCATTGGACGGGAAGGACAAAACGCCCGTTTGGCTGCGCGGCTTACAGGATACAAAATTGACATTAAGCCCGCGTCTCAAAGCCTATGAAAAGGGTCCCGTTAAGGCAGTGCTTGGGCTGTCGCGAAATGAAGCCGAAGCCCGAGCTTATCCGCGTTGTACGTAGCACAGAGGGGGATATTTCGATAGATCTGAAGGGCAAAAAGCCCGGAAGGGGTGCTTACATCTGTCAGAACGAAACCTGCCTTGATAAAGCAATAAAAACTAGGGCGCTCGAACGCGCTCTGTCCGTCAAGATTCCCCGGGATCTCCCGGATCAGCTGAGAATGGAGCTGAAGAATGAAACAGGATAGTATTCTCCCTTTTTTGGGCCTTGCCTTTAGAGGCCGAAATCTTGTATGGGGCGAAAAGACTGTTCTAACCGCAATACGTGATAAAGTTGCTCGAGTAGTACTCGTTGCATCAGACGCATCCGAAAATACGGTATCCCGAATTACGCACCGCGCTTCCGAAAGAGGTATCCCAGTGTTTGAGCTGATTTCAAACAAGGCTGAGCTTGGAGCTTCGCTGGGGAAAGGCGCTTGTGCCTCTGTCGCTATTACTGATGCCGGCATCGCCCTGTCCGTGCTTGAAAAGCTTGACCCTGAGGGCAATCACGTTGAGACAGCAAAAAAACTAGAGAAGATGAAAAGACGTAAGTCCCTCAAAGCAAAAAGGCGAAAATAAGCGCTGAGGCGCGCGAAAACGCGTTAATTTACGGAGGTGTAATTTATCATGAATACTTTATTTAAGTATCGAGTACATGAAGTCGCCAAAGATTTTGGATTGACATCAAAAGATATATCCAAAATTCTTGACGAATATGCAACTGCGCCCAAAAACCATATGCAGGCGCTGACAAATCAGGAGCTTAACCTGATATTTGATTATATAACCCTTAATAATCAGGTTGAAAGTATAGAAAAGATTTTTGATGAGGCTCTAAAATCCATAAGCACCTCAGATAAACCTTCTGAGCCTGAAAGAAAGACCACAGAGAAGACTGAAGATACTGCTAAAAAACCAGTATCTGAATCTCGTGCAGATACTGATACAGTCAAGGAGAAGACGGCAAAGTCTCCTCAAAAAGCGCCACAGAAGGCGCGGACAGATGACAAAAAGCAGGTATCCCGCAAACCGAAAGGGCAGACTGTCAAGCCGCAACCTGCAGCTTCGGCGGAGAGCAATGTTACTATACAACCTGAAACAGTACCAACTTCACGAAAGAAACAGGAAGTACGTATCATAGATACCAGTGCTGCTGAGGTTGATCTGTCCAAGTATGACGACAAGGTTGAACGGCTCGTCCCTGAATCCGCTCAAAAGGTTACCGGTGGTAAACAGCGGATAAAGAGAAGTGCCGATACCAGAAACAGAAATGCAAATATCAGCCAGAAGCGCCGTCAGGAAGAACAAGAAAAAATGCGCCGTCTGGCTCTTGAACGTCAAAAAAAGCAGCAGCTTAAGGTTCTCATCCCCGACGAGATATCCGTCGGTGAACTTGCTGTACGCCTGAAGAAGACCGGCGCCGAGGTCGTTAAGACTCTCATGCAGCTTGGGACCATGGCTTCTCTATCCGAAATAATAGACTTTGACACTGCTGCACTAGCCGCTATTGAGTTCGGTGCAAAGGTCGAACGTGAGGTCCATATCACAATAGAGGAAAGACTAATCGACGTTTCGGAAGATAAGGAAGAGGATCTCAGACCCAGAAGCCCCGTCGTCGTCGTTATGGGCCACGTAGATCATGGAAAGACCTCTATACTTGACTATATCAGAAGTGCTAATGTCACGTCTGCCGAAGCAGGCGGCATAACGCAGCACATTGGAGCCTATACAGTTGATTACGAAGGTAATACGATTACTTTCCTAGATACTCCCGGCCACGCCGCCTTTACGTCAATGCGTGCGCGGGGTGCTAATGTAACCGATATCGCCATCCTGGTTGTCGCAGCCGACGACGGTATCATGCCACAGACAATTGAAGCAATAAACCACGCAAAATCTGCAGATGTGCCAATCATCGTCGCAATAAACAAAATGGATAAGCCTACTGCAAATCCAGACAGAATTATGCAGCAGCTTACAGAGCACGGTCTTATCCCCGAGGAATGGGGAGGAGACACAATCGTCTGTAAAGTGTCTGCACATACAGGAGAAGGTATCGACAGCCTACTTGAAATGATTCTGCTAACAGCTGAAATGAGAGAACTCCGTGCCAACCCAGACAGGCGTGCTCTCGGTACAGTTATTGAAGCCCGACTCGACAGGAGTCGAGGCCCGGTTGCAACCATTCTCATACAAAACGGTACTCTTAATCAGGGAGATGTCGTTATAGCTGGTAAGACTGTAGGACGTGTACGCAGCATGACCGACCATAAAGGCCAGCGTATTGAGTCTGCAGGACCATCAACTCCGGTTGAGTTGACAGGACTATCAGAAGTCCCTGAAGCTGGCGACCACTTTAACGCAGTTGAAGATGAGCGCATGGCGAGACAACTGGTTGACGAGCGCAAGAATAAGGAGCGCGAAGAAGCTGCACGCCAGACGACCAAAGTCACCTTGGATGACCTGTTCGCACAGATTAAAGAGGGCGAAATCAAGGATCTCAATATCGTCCTAAAAACTGACGTTCAGGGCTCTGGAGAGGCACTCAAGACATCTCTTGAAAAACTCTCGAATGATGAAGTACGCATTCAGGTAATCCACAGTGCTGTTGGTGCAGTCAGTGAATCAGACATACTGCTTGCTTCAGCCGCCAATGCGATTGTTATCGGATTCAATGTCCGTCCGGAAAATGCGGCCGCTGAGAGCGCAAAACGAGCCGGCGTAGAAATCCGTCTCTACCGCGTTATCTACGAAGCTATTGAAGAGGTTGAGGCATCCATGAAAGGACTGCTTGCTCCGAAGTACAAAGAGGAGCTTCTCGGTCAGGCCGAAGTCAGACAGGTTTTCCGTGCATCAAACATTGGTACTATTGCTGGAAGCTACGTCCGTACAGGAAAAATCGTTCGTGGATCCAGTGTTCGAGTTGTCCGTGACGGCATCGTTATCTTTGAGAGCACAATTGACTCACTTAAGCGCTTTAAGGACGATGTACGCGAAGTTGCCAGCAACTACGAGTGCGGAATAAGCGTCGAAGGATACACCGACATTAAGGAAGGCGATATCCTTGAGTCCTTCCGTATGGTGGAAGTCACAGATTAAGATTCGGACTCTTTACAGGAGGTCTCCATGGCTAGAATTGAAAAGATAAACGATGAAATTCGCAGTGCGCTCTCTTCACTTCTTTCCTCAGTCAAAGATCCTAGGGTTCGTGGTGTTGTCACCATTGTTAAGGCCGATACTACCCCGGATCTCAAACAGTCAAAAATTTATGTAAGTGTCCTGGATGAGTCGACAGCCGACGAGGTACTCACCGGCTTAAAATCAGCCAGTGGATTCTTAAGAAGTGGATTGGGCAGGGCGCTAAATCTACGGAATACACCCGAACTAATTTTCATCCGAGATGACTCGATTAAGCACGGAGCGTATATCCTCGATCTTCTAAACTCTGTGCAAAGTAGTCCTGAAAAGTCTTCTCAGGACCAGCGGAAGGAGTCAACCCATGAAAAAGACGACAATTCACCCAGTGAGAAACCTAACTGACAGCAACTTACCATCTCAATTAGAAACAGCTTCCGCTACTGCTTCATCTTCCACTAGCAGTAATGCGGAGGCTGCTGTGGCTCTCTCACTCAGTCAGACGTCACACTATCTAAAGAATAACGATAACTATCTTATCATTACACATAAAAACCCTGATGGAGATACCTGCGGTTCAGCAGCTGCCTTATGTGTCGTACTGAGGCGGATGGGAAAGAGTGCATACATTCTTCCTAACGAAACTGCTACCCAACGCTATCTCCCCTACTTTGAACCCTATACACCGAAACAGGATATATCTGACCTCTTCGCTGATCAGTGCACCGTAGTGACAGTCGATGTTGCCGACACTTCTTTGCTTTCGTTAGGGGCAGAGCCCTATGCGAAGATTGTGGATCTATGCATAGACCACCATCCGTCGAATCGCTCCTATTCAAAATATCTTCTTCTGGATTCTGATGCAGCTGCAACGGGTGAAATAATTCTTGATATCATCAGGGATCTCGGTATGGAACTCGACCGCGAGCTTGCCCTCCCCCTCTATCTTGCAATCTCTACCGATACCGGGTGCTTCAGGTTCTCAAATACTACTTCCCGCACCTTTAGAGCTGCCGCCGAGCTTGTTGAGACGGGCATCGAGTTTGTTGATATCAATACTGAGTTCTTTGATACAAAAAGTAAAGCCCGACTTCTATTGGAGCAAAAAGTGATCGAGGGCATCAAGTACTATGATAAAACCAACACGGCACTAGCTTTTATCACTAAAAACCTAATATCAGAGACCGGTGCAAAGGAAGAAGACATTGAGAACTTTTCCTCACTACTTCGAAGTATTGAAGGCGTGGAAATAGGTGCAGTTTTCCGCGAAATCGGTGAAAACAAGTGGAAAATCTCGCTGAGAACAGGCAGTGGGGCTAGCGCCTCCCTTATATGCTCTGCATTGGGCGGAGGGGGACATGAACGCGCAGCCGGCTGCACATATGAAGGTAGTCTACAGAATGCTGTAAACGCTGTCATCGAAGCAATTGAAGCGGAGTATCTCTAAATGCTTAGGAGTGTCTAAATGCATAATGGAATAATTGTTGTTGATAAGCCGTGCGGCATTACCTCCCACAAAGTGATTTCGGAACTTCGAAGGATCCTCGGTATGCGGCGCATAGGACATGGCGGAACGCTTGACCCCCTTGCGACCGGCGTACTTCCTGTGTTTGTAGGAAGGGCAACGAGGGCCTCCTCATTCATTCTGAACTCCGACAAATCATATATCACAACCTTCAAGCTGGGGATTACAACAGATACACAGGATATAACAGGAAACATACTGTCCGAGAATAATAATCTCCCCACCGAAGGGGAGATTTCCAATATATTTGACAAATTCACAGGCAATCTATCACAGCTCCCACCTATGTACTCGGCTGTAAAAGTTGGTGGCAAGAAGCTATACGAGCTCGCTAGAAGCGGAATTGAGGTGGAAAGGGACTCTAGGAATATTACTATTTACTCTATTGATCTTGATACGAATAGTTCCATTCCTTCTGAAGGCATATACACCATTGCGGTTTCCTGCTCAAAAGGCACCTATATACGTACATTGGTGCATGACATTGGACAAGCTCTCGGCTGCGGTGCAACGCTAACCGACCTTCGACGTACATCGACAGGTCCATTCAACTTGGGCATGGCAAAGACGTTAGATGAGATTGAAGATGTGAGCCGTAACTCTTCAGTTGATTCGATATTGATTCCTGTCGACGAAATCTTTTCGGAATATCCCGCTCTATCACTTGACTTGCACGGTGAGCGGCTCTGTCGTAACGGAGCCTTGATCCCGGTATCATCAGTGTCTGGACAACAAAAACCCGGTAAAATGTACCGAGTATATGGTCCCGATGGCAAGTTTCTTATGTTGGGGAAAACAATAAAAAGTAATGATGATATCTATCTCAAAACGGTTAAGAATTTCTTCGAGGTCTAGGAATTCCAACTGATAACTACTAGATATGCTTCCTAAGAGGTAAGAGACATACATCCCAAGAGACCTACGATATCCTTCTCAAAGGATGCAAGATATACCTCCCAAAAGGAAAGGGACATACCTCCCAATATATCTGAAATCTCTCTAAACTTAACAACTACGTTAACAGGGGCAATATAAGACATGAAACAACCAAAACGTGCAATTGCGCTCGGATTCTTCGATGGAGTACACCTTGGACATTCGAAGCTACTTCAGCGTACTATTGATATTGCAAAAAGTAACGGTCTGTCAGCAGCAGTATATACATTTGATCGCCACCCGGCTTCCATACTTTCGGGTGAAAATGTACCCCTTCTAAATACTACTGCAGACCGCGAGTATCTGATAAGAGAAATGTTCAACATCGACGACGTAATTATTGACCGGTTCGACAAGAGCCTTATGAGTACCCATTGGGAAAGCTTTATAAGAGACATACTCGTAGAAAAATATAATGCCGGATACCTTATTGCCGGATACGACTACAAGTTTGGGCACAGGGGTGAAGGAAACGCAGATCTCCTAAAACTAAAGGCGAACGAACTAGGACTTGGCTGCGAAATTGTGGATAAAGTATTATTCAACGACATCACTGTAAGCTCAACTCACATACGGGGTTTGATTGCAGCGGGAGATATGCGCAACGCTACGTTATTTCTTAACCATCCTCACATCCTTTCTGGCGCGGTGATGCCCGGAAAGCAGCTTGGGAGAACTCTTGGAATACCAACGATCAACATTCCCCTACCTGAAGGCATTCAGCAACCCGCCAAGGGTGTATATGCAACGCGTGTTTTCATTGAAGGAGTTGACCGACCATATATCGGGGTAACAAATGTTGGAACAAGACCTACTGTCACTGGCGATAGCAGGATTCTCGTGGAAACATATATCGTTGATTTTGAAGGGGATTTGTACGGTAAACTTGTGCGCCATGAGTTTTTGGAGTATATCCGCCCGGAAATCCGTTTCCCTGGTTTATCAGAGTTAAAGCAACAAGTCTTCTCCGACATTGAACAAGTTAAGAAAATGTGCAATGTGCGAAAGTGAGAAACTCACGTAAACCATGTAAGATGTGTGGTTTTGGGCCTACCCACTGCACTAGACCTTTCTGTTTGGTGACCCACTGCACTAGACCTTAGTGTTTAGGCCTACCCTACCAAGGCTCAAGATACTGCGTGACACAAAAATCACTAATTTTGCGCAGAATTTTGACCTTTGTGTGAATTCGCTTAGGGCGATATGTGGCATACAGCATATTCTATATCGTACACCATATAAAAGAGCTGATTTCCTCGTCAGCAGTCACACATAAGTCCAATTTTTGCGCATTTTTTCGCTTATTTCGTTTTCACCTTTACGCTTTATGCGACTGACCACATATTCATATCACCCTCCGCATCACCCTCCGCATCGCCCTCCGCATAAAGGAGCCGATTTCCCCCTCGACATTCACCCAACACCTCGATTTTTGCGCATTTTCACAGATTTTTCACACAATCTTGTAACTCACTGTTGACTTTATCAATGCAAGCTGATATACTAACGTGTGCCGCTTTGAACAGGCTAAAGTGGGATATCCCCGCCTGTAGAGCGAGATTGAAAAGAAATGAGGTGCTACCGGTATGACTGCAATTTTTGAAACCGGCGGCAAGCAGTACAAAGTTAGCGAAGGCGACATAGTCTATATTGAAAAGCTGGACGTCTCTGAAGGAGATACAGTAGCTTTTGACAAAGTACTTGCCATCGTCGACGGAGAGAATTCCCGATTTGGAACACCGTATTTGGACGGGACAAAGGTTGAAGCAAACGTCGTAAAGAACGGCAAAGGCAAGAAGATAATAGTCTTTAAGCACAAGCGTAGGAAGAATTACAAGCGTCGTCAAGGCCACAGACAACCCTACACAAAAGTCCAGATTACATCAATCACAGGCTGATGACCACTGTACATGTTACTAGAAGGGCCGGAGTTGTTTACCGAATCAAACTTCAGGGACATAGCGGATATGCCGAACATGGTGAGGACATTGTCTGCGCCGCAATTACATCTGCAGTCCGTTATGCTGAGGTCATGCTAAACGATATTCTAGATCAAAATGTTCAGTTTATCGTGGATAGTGAAACCAGCTCCATAGCCTTTACTCGTACAGATTCCTTCAATGCGGATGCGGAGAATATCGCAGGTGTTGCTGTTTTTGAAGGATTTCTCAGTTATATGAAACAACTCTCCGCTGAATATCCCGATTATTTGAATGTTTTGGAGGTGCAGCAAGATGCTTAATATAGGTCTACAATTTTTCGCCCATAAGAAGGGTGTCGGATCGACAAGAAACGGCCGCGACTCCGAGTCAAAGCGCCTCGGTGCGAAGCGGGCTGACGGCCAGTTTGTTTTGGCGGGTAATATCCTCGTACGCCAGCGCGGAACTAAAATCCATCCCGGCATAAATGTCGGTCGCGGTAAGGATGATACTCTGTTTTCCCTTGTTGACGGCAAAGTGAGCTTTGAGCGTTTCGGAAAGAACCGTAAAAGAGTCTCAGTATACGCCGTTGAGACAGCCGAATAAGGAATAATAAGAAGTTAACACAAAACCCGCCTTTCCTGCACTGAAAAGTGAAAGTTTGGCGGGTTTTTTTGTTAGAATAAATAGTAAAGTGAAAACTAGACCAACTAACCTTAGATCAACTAACCCTAGACCAACTAACCCTAGATCAACTAACCCTAGACCAACTAGCCATGGAAGAGTGATAATATGTTCATCGATACTGCAAGAATAAAAGTCACTGCGGGTCGGGGCGGCGACGGAGCCGTCTCATTTCGCCGTGAGAAATTTGTAGCCGCCGGAGGTCCGGATGGCGGCGACGGCGGCAAGGGCGGTGACGTGGTGTTTGTTGTAGACGAGCACATGTCAACACTCATGGACTTTAGATACAAGAAGAAGTATGTCGCCGAAAACGGTTCACCCGGTGGGGGAAAAAAGTGTTTTGGAAAGAGCGGATCCGACCTGATCATAAAGGTTCCGAGGGCAACGATAATTAAGGATCCAGAGAGCGGACTGGTCATTCACGATATGTCTGACGGTAAACCCTTTGTCGTAGCAAGAGGCGGAAATGGTGGTTGGGGAAACCAACATTTTGCTACACCTACAAGGCAGACTCCGGGATTTGCAAAGAGAGGCTTAGAGGGCGAGAGCAAGGAAGTACTGCTCGAGCTAAAGTTGCTAGCTGATGTGGGTCTTGTCGGCTTTCCGAACGTGGGGAAATCCACCCTGCTTTCAGTGGTCTCCGCAGCACGGCCAAAAATCGCAAACTACCACTTCACAACTCTTATACCCAATCTTGGTGTTGTTAGCATAGATCATGATAACTCGTTTGTTATCGCAGATATACCCGGAATAATCGAAGGCGCACATGCAGGAAGCGGGCTGGGCCACGATTTTCTGCGTCACATTGACCGCTGCAGGCTGCTTATTCATCTTGTAGATGCGTCAGGCAGCGAAGGTCGCGATCCCGTTGAGGACTTCAAGACTATAAACGAGGAACTGAAGCTCTATAGCCCTGAGCTTGCCACCAGGCCTCAAATCGTAGCGGCTAACAAAATAGATATTATTGCTCCCGGAAGTGATACACTTGAGCGGCTCAAAGAATATGTCACAGCCCAGGGGTATACATGTATAGAAATCTCTGCTGCGACACGCAAGGGAATAGATGAGTTGATGTACAAGGTATGGCAGGAGTTGCAAACATTGCCTCCACTTCAATACTATGAGAGCGAGTATGTTTCTGAGGAGCCCGAATCTGAGGGGCCTGAGGATATCACAGTCACTATCGAAGATGATACCTACATCCTTGAGGGCGAATGGCTCATGCTTATAGCCAGAGATATTAACTTTGAGCACCATGAGGCGCGTATGCACTTTGAACGAACACTGCGAAAAGCAGGCATTTTCGAGCGCTTAGAAGATATGGGCATCAAAAACGGAGATACTGTCAGAATCTATGACCTCGAGTTTGAGTATATCGAATAAGGCTGGTCAGTCGGTAAAAAAGCGTTCAATAAGCTTTCTGTCACAGCTTTCAGGCGAATAATGCCAATGATCTATATGTCCCCGGGTAATAAAATACTTCAGTCTTGAAGGCTCAGTGCGGATCCCGAAGCTATCTATAACAAGCAGCTTGATTTTCATTCTCTCGGGTAGGATGGACTTTATGTAAACTGAAACGCCCTCCCCTACTCTTAGCCCCTCCCTCTTTTCCGCTAGTCCTGAGAGGTTGGGAGTCAGCTCAATGAATGAACCGTATTCCTCCACTCCCCGCACGATTCCGGCTACTGTCTCACCCGCGGCAAACAGAGAGGCGTTTTCCTCCCATGTGCCCAAAAGCTCTCTGTGACTTAGTGTCACCCTCTCAATATTCCTGTCAATTGCAAGTACAACAGCATAAATATCCTGTCCTGTTACGAACCTATCCGACGGATGTGATATGCGGGATACAGATATGTTTTCTATACCAATTAGCGAGATAATACCGCACCCCATATCGACAAACGCCCCAAAAGGTTCGAGGTGAGTAACCCTCGCTTCAATAACATCACCACACCTCATATCACTCATAAAACAGGCAAGCGCCTCCTCCTGGGCTGCTCTTCTGCTGAGCACCACACGGTTCTCGCCTACTGACATAACCTTAAAGCAGACGGGCTTGCCAACGAGAGATATTATTGCAATATCTCTGATACTCCCGTCCTCTGCTCCTATAGCTGTATCTGCATTGGGGATGATCCCTTCAATATCTCCCAAATCCACAAACAGGTTCTTACCCGCATCGCATCTCACGGTACGTGCTTCAAGAATTTCTCCCGACACATAGGCGCGTCTGAGCCCGTCCAGTGACGCAGTCAGTGAAGCGTTCCTCGGCTGCTTTATTCGCCGCCCCTCCGGAAGATACCGGCTACAACAATCCATACCCTTTCCTCCTATGATGATTTTCAACATCGGCATTGCCATTATATGCACAGCCAAGCTCCATTTATGTTTGGAAAGTACATTTCTTTGCTCTGTCTGTTTCGGCTAATGCATATGATTTATTGAGGAAAGAGTATGTTTAGCAGCTACTGAAAACTGCTCACTACTTCACTCTACTGTAATGCTATGACCATGGCATGATCTGATAATATCTTCTGCAAGTTCAACTTGGTTATCCGGTACTGTGACAGTCATGCCGGTTTCATCTGAATAAATATCGTCCTTAAGCACTCTGTGTTCATTTTTGAATGAGTTGGAGCCAACAAGTATTCCACCGAAGGGTTGGTACGTGTTTGAACCTGCCCATAACGCTTCATTTGTCATCCCATTGTCAAAGACAGGGTTGATAATGATACCTGTATTATCGGTATCTCCTTCTGATCTATCATTTAGTCCCTTTACGTTATACGATTCAATATCGACTCCCTCCCTCTTTAACCGCATTCTTGCAAACTCCGCCATATCCATGTTGTCAAAAATAGACTTTATCCGTTTTGACATAATTGATCCTCCCAAAAGGTTTAATATTCTGAATATCCGCCCTATTCCCATATACTTGATAGTATTCCACATCTTTGTGACAAATAAACCAGAGCAAACCTTGCAACTGCAAGAGCTGAAAGGCAGCTGAAGTATGGATATTAGACTAAACGACATAATAACAATGAAAAAATCCCACCCATGTGGTGGGAAACAGTGGAAGGTGCTCCGTGTGGGCATGGACTTTCGCATTAGATGTCTTACATGCGGACGTGAAGTCATGCGTCCTAGGAAAGTAGTAGAGAAGTCAATAAAACACCTCGAACGGGGTGAATAGTATTCTTCCATTGAAAGCACAAACTCCCCTATAGTCTGTCTGGTAGAAGACAGATTATAGGGGAGTCTTTTACTATGTTGTTTACCACGGCTCAACGGCGATGCCCGCTTTAGTCAAAGCTTCTTTTAACTCCTTGACTGTATAGTTTCTGGGCAACCGCGGTGAATAGAGCATTGAGCTTATTATGGCATACTCGGCATCGGTCTGTAAAAACACATCAACCAGGTGTGATGGTTTCCCTGCGCCGCCCGAAGCCACAATCGGAACTCCAACAGCTTCTGATATTGCCCGGGTAATCTGCAGCTCAAAGCCTTGATGTGTTCCGTCCATATCGATGCTGTTTACGACAATTTCTCCAGCCCCGAGCTCTTCTCCGCGTTTTGCCCACAGTACAGCATCCAGACCAGTTGCCTGGCGAGCGCTGTCTATATAGACCTCGTAGCCAGACGGTATCTTATTGGAGAAAGGAACTCTCTTTACCTGGATGCTTAGTACAATACTGTGTGAGCCAAATTCCTTGGCAGCCTGTTCGATGAGGTCGGGATTCCTGACAGCCATTGAGTCTATGCTTATTTTGTCGGCACCTGCCTCCAGAACAGCATGCATATCCTCAACACTGCGTATTCCGCCGCCGACAGTAAATGGCACATCAATCTCACTGGCAACTCTGCGAATCGGATCCAGGTCGATCATCCTCTTCTCGGCTGAAGCGAATATGTCGTATAGGACAATACCGTCGATCTTGTCTGCTTGCATACGTCTTGCCATCTCTGCAGCAGGCAGGATATCGATGTTATCTTGGAACTTATGGGCCTTGGTAACCATACCGTCCCTAATGTCGAAGCAAGCGATCAATTTTCTCGTAATCATAATGTCCCCTTCCTGAGGCAGTCTGTAGTCAACGTAGCAATCCTCAAAAATAATATTGCCATTATATCAAATGTCCCTCTACAAATCTACTTTTTTCTGTTAATTCCCCATACCAATCTACTGTGATAATATTGTCTTTGACAGTTGGTTATGATACAATGTTTTCCGGTTCGGTCTACACCGGATCTGTTTTACAGATGCAGCTTGGCGGATAAAAGCAAGCCTGCACCGATACAAACCGAAAGGGCGATATTAGTGAAACTATCAATCCCAAAGGGCTACAGCTCTCCACTCGATCTCTTCGAGACACAGAGAGCCATAAAAGCTGTTAAAGACTACTTTGAGCAGTCGCTATCCTCTGCATTAAATCTTACACGTGTCACCGCTCCCCTGTTTGTCCGTCCCGAGACAGGGTTAAACGACAACCTTAGCGGAGTAGAGCGACCAGTGCAATTCAGCTTAAGCGGGCCGGACAACGGTACTGCTGAAATTGTCCAGTCACTGGCTAAGTGGAAGCGATATGCTCTGAAGAAGTACGGCTTTCGGACCGGAAGCGGGCTCTATACCGATATGAATGCTATCCGTCGGGACGATATAACAGATGCAATTCACTCCATATATGTGGACCAGTGGGATTGGGAAAAGATAATACCTCAAGAGAATCGAAATATCGAGACACTGAAGAATGTCGTTGAAAGAATATACGGATGTCTTATAGCGACAGAGGCACATGTTCTTTCACTATACCCCGTTCTCGGAAGGACAATGCTTCCAAATAAGATTACCTTCATTACTGCACAGGAACTTGAAGATGCTTATCCTGATTTAACATCGCAACAGAGAGAGTATGAGGCTGTTAA
>JAAYOS010000141.1 GCA_012520195.1 Clostridiales bacterium
AGGATGTATAGGCAATGAAAATCATAGTCTGCGCAAAGCAGGTTCCCGACACGTCAGGCAAAGTGGCGGTAAACCCAAACGGAACTCTAAATCGTGCATCGATGCCCACCATAACAAATCCCGACGACATGAATGCCCTCGAGGCTGCGTTACGAATAAAGGAACAAACTGACTGCAAGGTGATCGTTGTAACTATGGGTCCCATGTCCGCAAGGAAGATGCTTCTCGAGTTGCTGGCTATGGGTGCTGACGAAGCAGTATTGATTTGCGGTGGCCAGTTCGGTGGTTCGGATACATATGCAACATCGCAAATCATTGCTGCAGCGATACGAAAGATCGGCCTTGAGAATGAAGACATCATCCTTTGCGGTCGTCAGGCAATTGACGGTGATACAGCACAGGTTGGACCACAGATTGCAGAAAAGCTCGATATCCCTCAAGTTACTTACGTTGCAGGAATCAGCGTTGATGGCAGATATATATCATGTAAACGTATGCTGGAAGACGGATATATGAATATCCAAGTCGAAACGCCATGCCTCCTTACCTGCATTAAGGAGCTCAATGAACCGCGTTACATGACTGTAAAGGGAATCCTTGAATGTGATAAAAAACCTCTGACCATTTTCGATTACGAGTCCCTAAAAGATGATCCCTTAATTGAGCCGGACACGATAGGCCTCAAGGGTTCTCCTACCAACATATTCAAGTCGTTTACAGCACCGCAGAAGGGGACCGGTATTATGCTTGAAGGTTCGGATAGGGAAGCGGTGGAAAAGCTCTTTGGCATTCTGGCCGAAAAGCATCTTATTTGAGGGAGTGGCAAGAGAATGAAAGGGTATTCAAGCACAAATATAGATGATTTCAGAGGCGTCTGGGTGTTCTGTGAGCAACGCCAGGGACAGCTCTCCGAGACGAACTTTGAGCTGATCTCTGAGGGAAGAAAGCTTGCAGACGAGTTGGGTGTTGAGCTTGTAGGGCTACTTCTCGGCGACGATATCAAGCATCGTGCAAATGAGCTTGGAGGATATGGGGCAGACAGAGTTTTGGTCTGCGAAAGCCCCATGTTAAAAGAATATACCACCGATGCATACACTAAGGTTGTCTGTGATGTTGTTAAGGAAAGAAAGCCCGAAATACTCCTGTTTGGAGCAACAAGCATCGGTCGCGATCTCGCCCCGAGATGCGCTGCGCGCCTTCACACCGGACTAACTGCTGATTGCACACACCTTGATGTGGATGTAAGAAAATACCTGGAGTATTTGCGTAAAAACTCTACTCTCAAAGTCGAAGAAGAGAGCTTCGATATGGAGGACAGAAACTTAAAAATGACGCGTCCAGCATTCGGCGGTCATCTGATGGCGACGATTATCTGCCCGCGGTTCCGTCCATGTATGTCAACAGTTCGTCCCGGAGTGATGAAGAAAGCAAGCTACGATGAGGAGAAGGCGCGGAGTGTAATTGTTGAATCGTTGACGGTTTCCTTGTCCCAGGACGACATAAGGACAAAGGTGTTGGAGGTAGTAAAGGAAACCAGAAAGATGGTTGACCTTGTTGGCTCAGAAGTGATTGTTGCTGTTGGCAGAGGAATAAGCAGCGATGTGGAACGCGGTATTGAGCTTGCAGAACAGCTGGCAGATGCTTTGGGTGGCGTTATAGGGGCTTCACGTGCTGTAGTTGACGAAGGGTGGTTGCCCACAGACCATCAAGTGGGACAGACAGGCAAGACCGTGCGACCCAAAATATATATCGCGTTAGGAATATCCGGTGCCATCCAGCACCAAGCGGGCATGCAGGACGCCGAGTGCATCATAGCTGTAAACAAGAATGAAGCGGCCCCGATTTTCGAGACTGCAGACTACGGTATATGTGGGGATCTTTTTAGTATAGTTCCCTTAATGATAGAACAGGCAAAGGCACAAAGGAGTTAGATTGCAGGCTGTCAGGGAAAAACGTCCAAATGATGTGGTCCAGACCTGCGTTAAATCACAGGGAGGTTATTACTATATGGAGCTATTTTACGGTGAGACAATCGGCAGTATGCTTCACCGGACTGCGACACTTTTCCCCGAAAGACCTGCAATTGAGTATAATGGGAGGATCTGGACATATAGCGAGCTGGATGCTATTTCGGACAGAGTAGCTCGAGGTCTTATAGCAATTGGAATTAAAAAAGGTGAAAATATAGGCATATGGGCAAATGACCGTCCCAATACGCTATTCTGCTTCTACGGGGCTGTCAAAATCGGCGCAATACCCGCAATGCTAAACACAAGTATGCTGCCCGGCGAGATAGAAAAGCTAGCAGTGGATGCTGATGTCAGATACCTCTTTTTTGACGAGGGGTGCCGTGATATAGACTTTGTGGGAGCCTGTAGAGATTTCAAGATTTTGCAGCTCAAAAAGGGAATCTACATAGGTGACGTGCATTCTGAAGGATATATGCACTCAATAAGCGATTTGCAGCCAAAAGGAATTTTCTCGCTGGACGATTTGATAGAGTGCGGGGATGCAGTTGAGGAGAAGGATTTGCATGCAGCAAAATCTGATGTGCAGGATACCGATTCCGATGTAATCCTGTTCACATCGGGTACCTTCGGGACACCGAAAGGTGTGGTGACAACACATTTTTCGAGAGTCAACAACTCGGTTGCCCAGGCAGAGGCGATTGAAGCCGCTGAAAATGACAAGATTCTCATAGCTACACCTATGTTCCACTGTTTCTCACTTTCAGGTAATATCCTCGCAGCCATGCTCGTGGGGGCGTGTGTTTATTTTCCGAAGAACAGAAGGACACGGACCCTTCTGGATGCTATTGAAAGTGATAGATGTACCGTATTTTCAGCGGTTCCGACACTTTACTCGGCAATTATTGCTCGGAAAGACATTGACATGTATGACCTAAAATCCTTGCGTATAGGACTTATTGGAGGTTCGATGTACTCCCCCGGGCTGTTTTTAGAAATTCGCGAAAAACTGAGGTTTAACCTGCTACCGTCACTTGGGCAAACCGAGGCTACAGCGGGAATTACCGCTGCCATGACGCACGATAGTGAGGAAGAGCTCTCCAGTACCGTTGGGAGATTTTTCGATCATATCGAGGCTGAAATAAGAGATCCAATCACAAATACAGCTCTCCCGGATGGGAGTCCGGGAGAACTGTGTATTAGGGGATATAGTGTTATGCAGGGCTACTATAATCGCCCTGACTTAACAAAAACAGTTATTGACAGTGAGGGTTGGCTCCACACTGGAGACACTGGATACATAAATGCTGCCGGCAATCTGGTACTAACTGGAAGACTGAAGGAGTTGATTATCCGTGGTGGCGAGAATATTGCCCCAGCGGAAATAGAAAATGTTATATCTTCGGACAGCAGAGTATCGGAAGTGAAGGTTATTGGTGTACCTGACCCTCACTATATCGAAGAGATATGTGCATGTGTAGTTCACAACAACGGACAGATTATTACCGATGAAGATATTCGTCAGCTTGTGAGGGAGACATTAGCATATTACAAAGTTCCGAGATATGTACTGTTCTTTGATGAGTTGCCCCACACTCCCAGTGGAAAGATTGCACTTGGGATTCTTAAGGAGGCAGTGCAAGGCCGACTTGGTAAGGCACGATAAATCAGAGACAGTGAATGCAGTCTTCTGCTTCAAGATAAGTAACATCGATGCCTGGTACCAGAGGTGCAAGCCACTCCGCAAGGTACTTCATACCACATTCCTCGGTTTTGTGGTGCCCGAGCCATAAGGCGGCTTTTTTCAGACCAAGTGCCAGAGCGTCCTTCCAGAAGGCACACATTATCAGTTCATTTATATCTCCGAGAATTAGGAGATCGAGATCGTTATCCAACAAAAAATCGGTTGGCATGTTGGGGTCTCCGAGCCCCTGACCTCCGCCGCCAACAAGTACGCCGACCTTTTTGACCAACAAGTCGGGATTTCCAATAATGCGGGGAGCGTTTATTCCAAGTCTCTCCTTTACAAGTTCAGCAACGCTTCTTACGTCTGTTTCTGGTATTTCAAACTCATGATTATTTGGCCCAGGAATGTTGTACTCCTCCCATCCGAGCTCCTTCATCCAGCCCATGTAAATCATGTCTGGCTTTTGGTAATGCATACCGTCATGGAAGCGCCAGATACTGATTCCTGATTTCTCTATCAGGTCACGCTTCTCTACGGTCACCCTATTGAGCTTTATAGGCATGGTGCGATCAAGGCCACCGCAGTTACTGGGCTCATGTGTAATAATCATGTCGACCCCTTCCTCAATGGCCTTGTAGATAACATCAACTGTGACCATAAAGGTTGTGCCGATCTTTGTAACTTCATTTTCAAGACTGCCGAAGTGGAGAACATCACAAGTAGGAACTTCTCTTGGGGTATCACTGAACGACATCTTTACAGTAAAAGTCTCCGGATAGGGCACTGCCTCCTTTATTGCAGAAATCACATCTTTTACCTTCATAGTTTTCCACCTTTCTAATTTGCTTTCGTTACTAATATTTCTCATTATAACAGAGTAATGATACGACTAAGATACCACTGTTAACAAATAGTGTCAATCGCTTGACTTGTTCAAATGAGCAACAATTGACCAGAATATAACCGTGTGTGTGGCGTTTTTTGCTCACAAGAATCATATGGAAATATTCTTTGGTTACATATTGTCAATCGGTTGCGTTTGGTATATTATATTTGTATACGTAATTATATCATCCTGTATACACAGAAAACGGAGGAAGATTCTATATGACATTATCGGTGGCAATGATTTTCGGAAACAATATGGTATTGCAGAGAAACAAGAAAATTGTGGTTTGGGGAGAGGCAGAAAGTGGCAGCTCCATTACCGTTAAGCTCAATGGCGTAACAGCTTCTGTTACTGCTGTAGAGGGCAAGTGGAAAGCTGAACTTCCACCCATGGAAGCATGCACCGGTTGCGAGATGCACATTGAGGATGACAAAGGGCAGTCGATCGAACTCAAGAATGTAGCAATTGGAGAGGTATGGATTGCTGGCGGACAGTCAAATATGGAGATGGGGATGTACGCGGACGCGGATTTTGAAGAGGCGAAAAAAGAGGCCAATAACCCCAATATCAGATTTTTTGACTATCCAAGGGTCTCCTATGATGGTCAGATGGATGCTGAGGATTATTCGGATTTCGGTTTCTGGAGGACTTTAACCGAAGAGGACATCGAGTTTTTCTCTGCGGTCGGCCACTATTTTGCGAAAATGCTTTATAACGAGCTGGATGTTCCGGTTGGTATTGTCGGCTGCAATTGGGGCGGATCCCCTGCTGCGGCATGGATGGATGAGAGCTACTTGACCGGTGAGTTGGAGTGTTACCTTAAAGACAATGAAGAGGTACTAGAAAACCTCGACATGGACAGATATGTCAAAGATTTCTTGACCGAAAGAGCTCGTATGAATTCACCAGAAGCCAAAGAGGCCATGAAGAAGATGATGAAAACTCCTATGCTCAAACCTATGGAGTTCAACTTCCAGTTTGATGAGAGCAAAATGCGTGAGTTTATGAACGGCCCCTACTCCCCGTTCCGAGCATCTGGACTGTACCATACGATGCTAGAGAAAATAATGCCATATACAGCCGCTGGAGTCATTTGGTATCAGGGAGAGGCTGACACCCATCGTGCTAATCTATATGACAAGCTGTTTGGTGAAATGATTCGCTGCTGGAGAGACGGATGGAACGATGAGAACCTCCCATTCCTTTTCGTACAGCTAGCACCTTTTGAAGCACTTATTGCAAGTAACTGCCAGTCCTTTGTGCCGGTAAGGGAGATGCAGGAGAAGGTATCGAAGACTGTTCCAAACTCATACATGGCATGCATTATGGATGTTGGCATGGAATTCGATATACACCCCAAAAAGAAGAAGCCTGTTGGAGAAAGGCTTGCACTGCTGGCACTGGCAAATGTGTATGATAGAGATATCCTCTGTGAATCTCCAGAAGCTGTTGGTATGCAAAAGACAGACGGTTCTGTTGTGGTAGAGTTTGAGTATACAGGCGAAGGCCTATATATTGACGGCGATAAGATAAATGCACTTGAGCTATATGTTGATGGTGGGAGTGTCGACGAGTTTACAGCTAGTGTGGACGGATCGAAGGTTAGGATTGACAGCCCGCATATAACAGGAGAGGCAAATGTTGAGGTGCGCTTTGCCTGGGTCGATTATTGTGTTGTTAATCTATACAACAGTGCTGGACTCCCTGCAAAACCATTCGTTCTGAAGGGATAACCTGTTACCCAACTAATAAAGGACATCCTCCGGTTTGTTTTCGAGAGGATGTCCTTTGTATTATTCTTAGAAAGGGTTGCCGCGCTGAGTGTCATCGAGCCCGAAGAAAGTAAGAGCTTTTTGAATTGCTATATCCCAGAAACGCCATTCGTGGTGGTAGCCTTCAAGCTCAAACCATTCAGCGTCCAGATCAATCTCCTTAGCATGCTCCTTGAAAGCGAGATAGTTTGGATATAGCATATCCTCTTTGCCGCAAGCAAACATGAGCCTTGGAAGCTTGCCAGTTCCAGCTAACTTGTCAATGATAGCCCATACGTTTTCATTTGAGTTTATATATGCCTCTAAGCCCCCGGCATTCTTGATGGTATTAACCATTCTGGGATTATCGGTATCCAATAGACCCGGGGCACCCGGACCCAGTTTTGAGAAATCCTGAGGTGCAGCTGACAATACGGCTGCTGCAGCGAATTTGTCAGGGTGATTAACCGCATATTTTATAGTTCCACGGCCACCCATAGACAGACCAGCGATAAAGTTGTCTTCGCGCTTATCTGAAACAGGGAACCAGCCATAAATAAGGGGCATAAGCTCTTCGGTGAGGTAGTCAAACATTGAGAAACCCATCATTGTGCTGTCCCAATTGGAGTAGTTAGAATTGAGCGCGGAAGGCATAACAACAACTAGGTCTTTTTCCGCGGCGTACATTTCAATATTGGTTTTGCGGAGCCAGTCGGTGGAGTCGCCAAAGGTGCCGTGGAGGAGCCACAAAACCTTGTATTTTTGGTTGTTGAGATAAAAGTCTCTGGGGGATAATGCCCGTGGCTTATCAGGAAGTATTACGGTAATCTGGTGGTTGTTCATTAGGTAAGCACTTTCAAAATTGTAGAAAAGTACAGACATAACAATCCTCCTTCGTGTCAGGTTCTTTCAAAGAGATACCTTACAGCATCTGCGAACATTGCGCCCCATGATGTTTCGTGATGCATCAGTCTTGAGTCGGTAACCAGGATCACGTTTTTCTCGTCCATATCCTTTTCCATCAATGACTCATAACAGCGGACGGATGAACGAAGCGTAAACAGTCGGCGCTCAACGTCATTTCCCCCGGAGAGGATATAGAACTTGGAGTTTTTGATGCGGTCCCAGTCGTATGCTTCCATCCGTTCCTTCATAACATCCCATTCAATAAAGGAATAGGCCGGGGAAAACACAAGTACTTTGCCAAACACTTCGGGGTACTCCAATGCAATATAGTGTGAAATCATACCGCCCATGGAGGCTCCTCCGACACCTGTGTTTTCGGGTCCGTCAAGCACCATAAAGTTTGCATCGATAATGGGTTTTAGATGCTCAACGATAAAGCGGGAATACAGGTGCCCTGTCGGCTCCTCACCATTTAGCATGAAGTGGTCTTTTGTTGGAGGACAGTCGGGACAGAGCTCACTTCCACGGTGCATGCTTGTATCGATTCCGACAACTACGATTTCGAGACCCTCTTCAGAGAGTTTCTTCAACGATTCATCGACATTCCATTTTGGACGTCCGCCGGATTCAGGAAATAGTAACTGGGCATCATGCATGTATAAGATAGGGAAGCGCTTGACTCCATCGTAGCTCTCGGGAAGGAGAACACGGATGGTTCGAGTGCGCTTATCCGGGTAGGACTCCATCGTTGTATCAAAAGTAACCAGCTTCCCATAGGCTAGTAGGTTGTTGTGTTCGTAGTCCTTAATATCGATATTTTGCATAATATCTACAGCCCCATGCTTTCCAGCCATTCAGCACACAGCTTGCCCCAATGGGCCACATGTCTGTCGGCCAGATCCAAGTCGTTTTCTCCATCGGCCAGTGCACATCCATGTACTCCCGAGGTGAATATATGCAGCTCGTAAGGCACGCCAACATCCTGTAGTGCCTTAGCGGTCGCCATGCCATGCCTGCCGTCGTCACTCATTGTCTGCCAGATAAAGAACGGCGGTGTATCAGGTGTGATACGTTTTTCAACCGCTAGCTTATAGCGCTCTTCTTGTGTCAACTCGCTTCCCGGACCCTTAAGCATCATACCAAATCCGGTTGGAAAAGTCATTGAGGTAAATGCACCGTACGCCAGCACCGCTGCATCCGGTCTACATGAAAAACGCTCAACCGGATCGTCCGATTCAGGATTTCCACTGTCGTAATTTGTGGCAGCGTTTCCTGACAACATCCCACCTGCGGAAAAGCCCATAACAGCGATCTTATCGGTTATTCCGAGCTCGTCCTTACGTGAACGTAGCAGTCTTATTGCCCGTTGCATATCAGCTAGTGCGTCAAATCTTGAGTACGGGATTAGACGGTAAGTGAGAATTGCAACAGCAAATCCTTCTTTGTTGAAAAAGTCTGCTACATTAAAGCCCTCACAGCCTGTCCTAGTTAGAAATCCTCCGCCATGAGCTACGATAATGCATCCCCTAGGTGTTTTATTATCGGGTGCAGGGATAAAGATGATATTGGGTTCCGGCTGAAGGGGGGCGCGATCGTCATAATTAGGTGCCCCGTCTTCCCATAGGGGAATCCACTCAAACCTGTCCATTACGCTGTTCCACAGCTTCAGATTACCATCTACATCCATACTTCCGTCTGGGTTTCTGTGTTTGGAAACATTTCGAATAGCTGCCCTTTCTTTTACTACTGAGGCAAGCACATCTCTGTTGTTTGAGAACTTCATTTTGATCTCCCTTTCAAATTGCCGGGATTGGTAATTGGCAATCGTTTTCCTCAATTTATTCTATGTTACAGAACGCAATAAGTCAAGCGCAAGTATTCGTATGAGCGGTGCACGTTTTGTTGTGATATCACGGTCTGATGTCGATTAGGGATATAAATGAAAACGATTGACATCTCCAGCAAATATGGTATAGTTTTATGCATAGTGAGCAAGTAATTATTTAGGGGGAGCTACGCATATGGATTATGAGAAATTTTTAGACAGACAGTTTGTTATGACCGACGCAGGTCGTATTGATAGGGTTCGTGATCTCTATACGACATTTAATCCTAAAGTAGACCTGGAAGCATTGAAATCCTGCGGGTATCTTGAGGCCCTAGAGGAGATGATGCAGCCAATACTTGATTGGCGGGATGATCACTCACCAGAGGTTATTGCATATTGGGCAAAGCTCGGTATGGTAAAGGAGTTTCACGGCGAAGACGAGCCGATGAGCTGGACTGAGTATGAGATGAAGACAGGCTACCGCTGGGAGGACCCCGAAAGACAGGGGATACAGAACCGGTTTAAAAAGTGGAATTCTTTCGTGCCGGTGTCTGCTTTCAAGCCAGAGAACAAGGATCGAAAATACCCGGCAGTTGTGGTCCTTCACGGTGGATTTAACCCCATAAGCATAATTGACGGTTGGGGATTTCCCCAGGAAGCGGCAAGACGCGAGTGGATTCTGATTGTGCCCTCTATAGAGTTGGATGACATCATCGATGAGATCCTGGAAGAGGCGAAAAAGCTGTATCCTATTGATGAAAGCCGTATATATGCAACTGGTTTTTCCTATGGCGGATTCATGTCAAACTTCCTTGGCAATAAGCGCCCTGATGTATATGCGGCGGTGGGACCATGCGGAGCGCCAATCAGCAACGGATATGTGGATAAGGCTATCGGACCGGAGCCGCAGACTCCGTTTGACGGCATTCCCCGAGCAATAGCTATGGGAACATATATGCCTATTATTAATGTTGCAGGAAACCTTGACGGTTTTCGATTCCCGTTGTACGACTACAAGGACTTTCGAACTGGTGAGTCGGGTACCAAGCAGCTGGTAGACGGAATAAACTCTTGGGCACGTGTCAACAAGGCAAAGGAGATTTCGTTGGACGAAGTTATGGCTCTGAAAACCAGAGAAGATATCTCTGATGAGGAGAAGCACATAGGCATGCCTCTTGAACCAGACTGCCGTAGAACCGTTGTTGCGGATGGAATAGTCAACTATATAGGAGATCTGAAGAGTGAGGACGGTATTGCACGTGTGCGTATCATGTGCTCAATGAATATGCCACACTGGCCAACTCCTGAGATGAGCAGACAGGTTTTCGAATTCTTTTCCCACTTTAAGCGGGATCCAGTCACAAAAGAGAGCATCTACATTCCATAAAGCATGGAATCGGGTAGGAGGCTACCCATTAGAGGTTGATCCTCTCAGCTTTGCTATCTAAAAAAGTACATCCTTTTCCACAACTTCTGCACATTAAGCAAGGACTTTAGCGTTTTCAAGCTACATGAGAGGGCGTGCCTCTATGGATTTTCAAAATCCATTTTGAGACACGCCCTTAAATTCATCTTAGGAATTAACTGCTGAGATTACAACATACCGAACAGAACACTGAGTATGTTCTGAGCATAGTAACCGTCGCCGCAGCCGGACTTGCAGACCATAAGCCATGACACAAGTGCGGCGTTAACTAAGGCACCTAGCCACACGCTCTTTGTCATCTTAAAGAGCTTGCGGTTTATAATTACGCTGACAGGGATATAGAAAAGCATAGAGTAGGACAGGGTGAATTCACTGAAGCTGCGGCCGGTCCATGCCAAACGGGAAAGGAAGCTGCCCACGACAACCAGCCACGGACCCACAGAGTTGAACAGAACATTCATGACCAATTCTTTGCCTTCGGAAATATCCTTGCGTGCACCGTAGTTGATACCCAGGTTGATTGAAAGGTACATTATCGTAAAGAGGATGAAGTAAGGCAGAGCAAAGAGCCAGCATTCCGGTCTCATCTCGGTAAACATGGACTCATAGAATCTGAAGTCCTGATTGAAGACACGCATTGAGATAAGCATCACAACGTAGCATAAAGCAACTATTATGACAGTAAGTAGTAAGGACTTGAAGAAGGCACCGGCGCTGATTTTCAATTTCAGCTCTTTGATATTTGCACCAAGACGCAGCTTTTTGTTTACCAGAACCTTGGCAATGAATATCACTATACCAATCACTGCGCACATGATAAGGAACCAGAAGGGTATGGTGCTCGTTGCAACCAGAGCGAAGATATTGGGAGGAAGCTTTTTTGTAAAGCCGCCCGCCCAGTGAGGAGGCAGGTCATTATTGGCGTGACGCAGGGCAAGGAAGGTCAGTATTATGGTGACTGCGCCAAATATCCAGTAAGCTATCTTGCCGTTCTTGGATAGTTCTGCGGGAGCTTCATCTTCCGCTGACTTTGCAATGATGCCAGAGAAGAACTTAGTTTTAATAAGCAAGCCGACAATGGGGAATATCATGCCGACCATAGCGCACATGGCTAAAAAGTTGCAGAAAGCGCGGAGAAGCCATGTCTGGCTTGTGTTTGCAAGAGGCACGGTAGAGGGGTCGGTCAGATTACCCCTGTTGTAGTTCAGGGCCTGAGATATGGTCTCCAGGTAAAGTCTTATAGCTTCATGGCTGAAATAAAGACCGCAGTGGTCAACAGGAGCGTAGCAGACCATACGTGCGTTTTTGTTCTGGAGGACAGTTGCCAGTTCTTTGTTGTTCAGGATGGTTTCAGTATCCATTGAGCCGATATCCGTGAGCTCGGACCCATCCAGTGAAGCTTTATACCAATGAGCGATATTGACGCCGCCCATTACAGCTTCGGTGGTTGTGCCATCCTTATTCCAAGTGGCACCGGCGCCCAGGTCATCATACATACCGCTGACCATAATTATATTGCACTGGCATGCTCTGGTCACCTTATGTCCGGCGACTTCAACCTCTTTAGGTCTGGGGTCGCTTCCGATGATTACCTTGATGCGAGTGTTGAAGTACTGCTCTTTTTCAGCGCGGATAGCATTATAGCGCTCGAGCTGGTCTGCATTAAGACGTTCAGACGCAAGCTCGTCTGCGTCCATATTGATTTCCTCTTCAGTAAAGGTCTCGCCGAAGGTATCTGCCAGAACATTTATCAGTATGTCGTTCAGGGTATAGTAGCCGCTGTCAGTAGCAGCCACATAACCGACACGGCTCGCACCCATGGAGTGGCCATACATTGCAATACGTTCTGGGTCAACATATTTGAGAGTGCGGGCAAAATCAAGTGCGTCATTCTGTCCGAAACTGCCGCCGCCTGCCCAGGCAAAGCCTGCTGCGCCCTTGCCCGTTTCGTCGCTGATTGGCTGCTCGCTCATGCCCTGGCCGTAGGAGTCAACATTGAGCACCACGTAGCCGCGTTTGGCAAATTCCTCGGCGATGCCCTTCATTGCACCTCTGTTTGTGCCTCTGCCGTGTGCAAGCATAATGCAGGGCAGCTTGTCACCATCTGAAACCCCGGCCGGAACATACTGGTCTATACGTATCTCAGCACCGCGGGAATCGATTGTCAGCGTAGAGATTTTGACTTTTCCGCCGTTGGAGGAGATTATTGCACCTAAGAAGCCAAAGAGCATAATCAGGATTAAAAATAGGATCAATAAGCGTCTGCATCCGTCGACAGTTTTCAGCGAGTATTTTGCGCTTTTCATGTTTCTCTTTTTCCCCTTTCAGAAAACATATTTTTCGATTATATCAAATACTCAGACAAGCTCTTTCACCAAAGCCTCAAACTCGTCCATGTATCCAATATCCCAAATAGGTGAGCTTGTTCCGGAGTATTCTTTAAGATTGATTATTAAATCCATTGCATAACATAAGTCAATAAAACAAGTACTAATATTACTACACCTACACTAATTTATCGACATCTTATCTGATAATATTTGTTGAATTGAAATATTTTTGCATTAATAATACAATACTCATAACTGATGAATATGTCAATACTAAAGTCTTTGTTACCTTCGAAAGACCGTTTCCAACCACTTCATCATATGTATATGTTTCTACGGCCATAATGATCCCGGCTTTTTTCGTTATGATACTGGTCGGACGATTCTTCAAATCGTATGTGTAGTTAACTTCCGAGCTGTCAGCGCTGTGGCGGCGGTCGCGGACGAGGTGTTGAGAATGCGCGATAGCTGCCTTCTGCCGCCGGACGCCGCTCTATAACTTGGGCGGACTGGAATGCGGAAAGTAGCTAATTACGACCAAGAAACAGGTAGCATACCCTACGGCATAATGCCGTAGGGTATGCTACCTGTTTCTTGGAAGCGCCTTTGCGGATCAGCATAAGTGTCCGACTATTCTAAATATGTAACGAACCTTACTTCGTGCTGCCCCTCACAATGAGTTCAATGGGCAGGATGGATTGGTTCGGCACCATTTCTCCCGAAATGCGCTTAAGTAGAATTTCCAGTGAAAGCTCGCCCATCTGCTTTATAGGTTGTGCAATCGTTGATATATTGAAATAATCAGAAATATCGATACCGTCAAAGCCGATAAGTTGAAAATCCTTAGGAGCAGATAGCCCGTCATCAAGGAATTTCACATATGCTCTGGCAGCCAGTACATCACTGGTAGCGAAGATTCCATCGACTTTTGGGTTTTTTTCCAAAATAACGTTTAGGTTTCTGGCAAAGCATTCGGCAAACAGGTCATTCTCATCAAGTAAATACTCGCGGTACTCTATCCCGCACCTTTCACACTCATCGCGAAACCCCTGATAACGGAAGCGAGCGGGTAGATACTCTCCTGTTTTGTGTCCAAACACGAGCGGGTACTTGCATCCCCCGCCTATGAGTGTCTTAGCCGCGAGAACACCACCCTGATAGTTGTCGCATGAGACTGAGGGGACATTTTCGATTGTCCGCTCAATGCTTACCATGGGTAGCTCATACTCGGCATATATTGAAGCGTCCTCAATGCGGCTGCACATGAGTATGCCATCTACCTTATTGGCTCGAAGCATTGAAACCATTTCGCGCTCTTTCTCGGGTCTGTTTCCCGAGGTGCAGAGTAGCATTTTATACCCGTTTCTGTTACATGCATTTTCTATGGATTGTGCTAGTCTGCTAAAGAAAGGATGGTCGAGATAGGGAACAATTACTCCAATAAGTGTACTGCGCTTGGAAAGCAGGGAACGCGCAAGTTCATTCGGATGGTAATCGAGCTCCTCGATGGCTTTCATAACCTTTTTTCTTGTCTTCGCGCTTATGGCTCCTCTATTGTTCATTACCCTAGAGACTGTAGTTACGGAGACACCTGCATGTTCCGCAACATCTTTGATCGTTACCAAGACATCACATCCATCATATTACTGATTAAGTGCAAAACCTATAAAACTCACTATATAGATTACTAGATAGTATACTATATGTTTGAAATTCCCGCAAGATTTTGTGACAGAGAGAGATTTTGATGCAAATCGTCTACAAATCAATCAATGGTTAACAGTAACATAATCAAGTTCAAAATTATTAGAAAAGTCTCAAAGTACCCATATTAATAACAAAATGCGTAAAGTGAAATGGTTTGGTGAAAACTAAGGGAAAACGATTGACAATATTAAGGAATAGTGTATAATATGCCTAAAGACCAACTGGTTGGCTAAATATAACAAGAGGAGGAAAAACATGAGTAGAAACAAGCTAAGGATTATTTCACTTGCATTAGCTCTTTTGATGTCGGTGCTACTCCTTCAAGGTTGTAGCAGTACGGAGAAGGAACCGGATACTGACATTACACCGGATGTAAGTAAGCCAACGCAGGCTCCGAAAGAAAGCGAACCAAGCGATGAGCAGCCTTCACCCTCTGATGAAGTAACTTATCCACTTGCTGAGGGCGCAACATTCAAATGCTGGTGGCCAAACGATCTAGTGTTGTCGGGGGTGGAGGACTACAATGAAACACCGTTTTTTCAGTACATGGAGAAAAAGACAGGTGTACACCTGGAGTTTTCAAATCCGCCTGCACAGGGAGCCGTCGAGCAATATAATCTAATTCTCGTATCAGGAGATCTGCCGGATTTCTTCCGCCAGCTGTATATCTACCATGTTCGTGGGCTTGATGACGCAGTGGATGATCAATGGATATTAGACATGATGAATTACAAACATTGGACTCCAAATCTAATGAGCAGGCTTGAAGCTGATGAAGAGGCATATATACAGGCAATTACCGATTCGGGCTACCTTGTTGGATTTCCAATGGTCATGGATGAGGCTCAGCAGTGGGTCAACGGTATGATGATCCGCGGAGACTGGCTTGATAAATATAACCTAAAAAAGCCAGAGACACTCGCTGAGGTTGAGCACGTACTCACTGTATTTCGCGACAATGAGGAAAGCGCATCCAGAGGACCCCTATATATGAACAATATGATCTTCACAGGTCTGGAGGGCACGTTTAATATGCCTTCAAACTTCGATTTGCCTGCAATAGACGGTTTTATCTATCGTGACGGTGCTGTTCGGGCTTCCGCACTCGAACAGGGCTATAAGGACTACATATTGACGATGGCTGATTGGTATGATAAAGGTTTGATCCATCCCGACTTTGTCAACAATGTCGGATACATTTCGATCTTTGACAGGGAGGGAAGACAGAACGGAAAATACGGCATTACCTATGACTGCTTTGTCTACTTAGATGATGAGAATGAGCTCGTAGGTGGTGACTTCCGGTTTGAGCCGTTGGCAATGCCGGTTGTCAATAAAGGCGATACGGTCCATGTTCTGGGCTCAGACAAGCTCGTATGGCAGGGTGCGCTTGGAATTACAACAGCTTGCGAGAACATAGAGCTTGCCTGTCGCTATTGGGACTACCTTTACTCGGATGAAGGTAGCCTTTATGCAAACTACGGAGAATTAGGCGTGACGCTGGAGTATGATGAGAACGGCAATCCCCATCTAAGTGATTTTGCTAAGAACCATCCAGAGATGAATCTCAATCAGGTAGAGAACTACTATACACTGCTAGACGGACCATTCTACCGTCACATGATGCGCGAGTTTGAGGCTATTTCGGAAAATGAGCTCAAATGCGGTGATGAGTGGACTAAGGGCGACGGTCTGTACAATCTGCCCTCCAACTTAACGTTCACGGCCGAAGAGGGTACAAGAAAGGCAAACATTATGTCGGATCTCCAGGTTTTTGTTGCTGAGAATCAGATCAAACTCGTAACCGGAGTAAAGCCAATCAGCGAGCTCGATGCGTTTATTGATCAGATCAAGGAAATGGGCATATATGAAGTGATTGAGATGTACGAAGCAGCTCTTGAACGCTATAACAACCGCAAGAACCTAATTAATAATTAACTAGTGATAACTGCAACAGTAACTGCAGAAAGCCACCTCAAGTTCGAAGGCGAAGTCAAGCAATAACTTAATACATAAAAACCGGAGCTATGCTTCTTCAGTGCTGATTGAAGTCGCATAAGCTCCGGGTTTTCATTAACTACCTTTTCATTGACCTGGGTATACACTATTGAATTGTGGTTGTGGTACCGCCTTCTAGCCGATACTTCTTTCCGTGTATTTCAATCCAGACCGCAGTGGCGCTGGGGTTATAAATAAACTTACCGTCTGCAGAATATCTGAGTGCTCTGAATGCATTTATATAGTCACAAATTTCAATGTTGGTGGCAAACCAAATCAAATCAGAGTACCGAGATACATGCTCCAAAAATTCCTCAATAACATTCCAGTTGTCATCAAAATCAAACTCATATGAATGTCCCCAAAGGTAAAACAGCTGTGGACGTCTGAATGGAGTGTTATCCTTGCAAAATGAGTTTGCTAGCTCCATAAGGTTCTCATCTTTGTGGTGGCATGTTGCTTTCCATTCCAGAAAATCTGTAGGAAGTTCAAATGTGCCGGTGGATGGTACTACACGGGCGTACTCATAACCAGCAAGTCTAAGTAGAGCCTTAGCATTTTTGTTGTATGCGCCAAATGGATAGGCAAAGCCGCGAACGCAGCCCTCTACCAGTTCTTCCAGCCTTCTTTTGTCTTCGATTATCTCATACATCGCAGCAGGTGTTCCGACGTCGACGAGAGAAGAGTGATACAGACCGTGGCCTGCAACTTCATGGCCAGCATACAAGAACTTTACTTCATCTGCCTCTACTTTAGATACGTCGACTGGAGCTTTGCCAAAGTCTGCTGTGTCTTTGACTCCTAAGATACCTGAACCGATGTTGAAGGTTCCCTTAACTTTATGTCTGTTCATTAGCGCAACCAGCCTGCGGTCCTGTACCACCCCGTCATCGTAGCTTAGAGTAAGGGCTTTGGATTTCCCGTCAGGGAACAGCATTGTGTCAATCCTTGGTCTTACCATCTATATTCCTCCCATAACATCTTATCAATAATTGCTCTTCAAGGGTTCCCATACCTATTGAGCTGAAAAGCATGCGTCGCAATTGTTTATGTATAAACGATAGCACTAGGCAAGAAAGTTGTCAAACGTTTTCTCTACAGTATTTTCGGACTGTTTTGCCGTTCTTGATCGATAAGTAATGGGAAAGTGCTCATTGGCATATAATTCATTAAAGTATGAGGAAATATATGATATGATACTATTGAAAAGAGAGAGTAGTATATGTAATATGAGAGGTATAAAGCACACCCAAATTAGAGATTCGACACGGTTGGACAAATAGTGACTGCATACCGCGGTAAGGAGAATATATGGCCCTGTCAGCAAAGTTTGTCAAGAAACAGCTAAAGAAGATAAAACCGCTCACCGAGGGTGCGACTATTGAAGTCGCACGTCAACAGCACGATATGATAGGCAACCTTATGGTTATTCCTCGCAGATGGAAGGTCAGCTCGAGGACTTACCGTTTTGCAAACTTTTCGGCCTCAATGGTTTATCCGCTCGATGAGACGAGAGAGGGGATAATCCTATATCTCCACGGTGGCGGTTACGCATGCGGTGGTTTGGATTATGCCCGTGCATTTGGTACGGTGCTCGCCACCGAGAGTTCAGTTCGCGTTTTTTGCCCGGCATACCGACTCGCTCCGGAAAACCCATACCCTGCAGCTCTGGATGATGCATTTGTCTCATATAAGTATTTACTCGACGGAGGCTACGACTCCGAGAAGATTATTCTGTGCGGCGAGAGCGCAGGAGGAGGATTGGCGTATTGCCTCTGCTTGAAGCTGAAAGAAGAGAATCTGCCTCTGCCGGGCGGTGTCATTACCGTCTCGCCTTGGACCGACCTTACATTATCTGGAGATTCATACAGGTACAACAGAGACTCTGATCCGAATATGACGATCGAGAAGCTCAATCTATTTGCTAATTACTACACCAGTGATAGGACGAACCCCCTTGTGTCCCCGCTATTTGGGGATCTTGAGGGTATGCCGCCGTCACTTATTTTTGTAGGCGGAAGCGAGATTATGCTCGATGACTCCAAACTGATGCACCAGAAGCTGTTGGAGGCAGGTTGCATAAGCACACTGATCGTTGCCCCGGATATGTGGCATGGTTATGTCCTTTATGATCTAAAGGAGTTTCGCTCCGACTATAAGAAGATCAATGCCTTCTTGGATGAACACCTGCCATACCGCCGTAAACTGAGGTGGATGAAGCTCGACAATGCGGCAAAGATTTATCCCGCAGCCTACAGACATAACAGAAACCATGTTTTCCGAATTTCGGCCACCCTCATTGAGCCGATTGATAAACCGGTCCTTCAGTCGGCGCTGGATGTCACTGTCAGGAGGTTTCCGGCATTGGCAGTACGGCTGCGCAGAGGACTATTTTGGTATTACCTTGAAGAGATACCGAGGGCACCGGAGATCATGGATGAGAAGGGAAGTCCGCTAATGCGGATGCCCTTTGAGAACATAAGAAAATGTGCGTTTCGCGTTATTGTATACAGAAACCGTATAGCAGTTGAGTTTTTCCACGCATTGACTGACGGCTCCGGTGCATTGGTGTTCTTGAAGACGCTTGTTGCAGAGTATCTAAAACAGAACTACGGCGCTAAGATACCGGCAATTCACGGCGTGCTCGACCGGCTTGAGGTCCCCGATGATGAGGAGACGGAGGATAGCTACCTCAAATACGCGGGTACAGTGAAAAAGAAGAGAACCGGACCAAAAGCATACCGGCTTGACGGGACCCCGGAAGTTGACGGCTTTCTATATGTAACTACTATGATGACCGACGTTACAAAAGTGCTTGAGGTGGCCAGGGCAAAAGGTATTACCTTGACCGCACTAATATGCTCTGTCATTATCAAGGCAATTTACGATATTCAGAATGAGAGTACGCCTCGTAGCAGGCAAAAGCCTGTCATTATCCAGGTGCCAGTAAACCTGAGAAACCTCTTTAAGAGTAAGACTCTTCGAAACTTCTCGCTATATATTACTCCCGGTATAGATCCAAAGCTCGGTGAGTGGACACTAGATGAAATCTGTAAAACGGTCTACCATCGAATGGCTGCAGAGATATCCGCCAAAGAGATGTCTGCAGGAATTGCATCAAACGTCAACAGTGAACAATCACTGATTATCAGAATTCTTCCGCTGTTTTTGAAGAATGCAGTGCTAAAGGCGGCGTACAATGTCATTGGTGAGGGGCGTGACTGCCTCGCACTTTCAAACCTCGGGGTTGTCAATGTTCCTGAGGAAATGCAACAGTTTATAACTAACATGGATTTTATACTCGGTGCCCGTCCGAGACACCCTTACAACTGTGGAATGCTCACATATAATAACACGCTGTATCTAAATCTTGCTCGCAATATAAGAGAGCCTAAGCTAGAAAAGAAAATATACGAAATACTCAGAGACTTGGGTATAAGAATCAAAGTAGAAAGCAATAACAGCAATGCCCCCGTGCACAGACATACCGCTGTACAGTAAAACCTGGGAAAAGCGGATTTGCGCTCAGGCAGGGAAAAAGGCAAAGCTGCTCGAAAGGATAGCCAAAGATGTATTGTATAAAATGCGGAGTAGAACTCGCGGAAAGTGAAAAGAAGTGTCCTCTTTGTAATACAAAGGTCTATCATCCCGACATCGAGATTGAAGACGTGCCTGGACCATACCCTGAGTTTCATAGTGAGTCAGAAAGGGTTAACAGAGCTGGAGTACTATTTATTATTACAATGTTTTTTGCGCTCGCTTTTATACTGTCGTTTTTTATCGACTGGAGAGCAAACAGGGAGCTTACTTGGTCGGGATTTGCGACAGGCGGTATTCTGCTTGTATATGTGTGCTTAGTGTTGCCATTTTGGTTTCATAGACCGGATGCTATTGTGCTGGTAAATGTTGATTTTGCTGTTGTTGCTCTTTTCCTCCTATATATCAACTTTGCCACCAATGGCTCGTGGTTTCTCGGATTTGCGTTTCCCGTAACACTGGCGGCTGCAGGCATAACCACAGGTACGATTGCAGTGGTCCGATATGTGAGGAGAGGATATCTGTTCATAACAGCAGGAGTGTGGGCTGCTCTCGGAGTCTACGCTGTTTTGATCGAATATCTTATCAACCGTACCTTCGGAGTTCGGGACCGGCTGATTTGGTCGCCGTATCCCTTTATTGCATGCGTAATGATTGGAGCTACATTCCTTGTAATAGCAATTTCCCGGCCTCTGCGCGACTCACTGTACAAGAAGTTCTTCATCTGAACTCTCAACACCTTTACACCAGTAACTGCATAGATTGGTGTGAGGTGATAGTGTTGGAAAGAAGCGCAACAGTTGTAAACAACCTTATACTTGAGGATAATTTGACATATCGGGGTGTAACTGTGCTCCACTACAGGATAAACTATCCTGAATTCAGCTCGGAAAAATATCCCCGTTCGACTAAATCCATAAGCAATTACTATAGCCGCATAGCGAGGCAATTTCAGCGCTTTATCGAGACCGAGATATACAGGATGGCTGTAGAGGAATATAGAAATGCTGTTGAAAACGGGTATCCAGTAAGAGTATTTGATGTGGTGCAGTCCTATGAGGTAACGTATAATGTGTCATGTATCATTAGTCTCTATTTTGACAGGTACGTTTACACGGGAGGAGCACACGGGGTCACAGGGCGCACATCGCATACTTGGGATCTCCAAAGAAACAGGCAAATCACCCTCGAGGAGCTCTTTAAGTGCGATACAGATATGAAGGAGTACTTGATGGAGTGTATTGAGCGGCAGATATCCAGGGAGCCCGATATATATTTTGAGGACTATCGTGAGCGGATTTCACAGTATTTTCGTGAGGAGAATTTCTATTGTGAGCCGAGCGGTGTCGTGATATATTACCAACAGTATGACATTGCGCCCTACTCGTCGGGAATCAGAACATTCCTTATTCCATATAATTGTTTTACCGACCCATCAATGCTCTGTGTTAATGTTGTGCGGTAGACAATTTGGCTTGCGGCCTTACTGTGTTCTGGTGAAATTGAGATGTGGGGCGCGATTTTTGCACCCCACATTTCCGATATAAGATATTTTCTTGGGTTAAGCTTGGAGTTATTACGAAAACCGTTATGTATCTTACGGACTAACTATAGTTTGTAGCTAGACAGCGTTGTAAACTACAGCTGCAATCGAGTCGAACGGGATGTCTACGTTAGATCCTATACTACAGATCCTGCAGCGGGATCTTCTCCCGCGGCCGCCACAGTTGCAGTCTGAGCCGAGAGCACATCCGGGTGCCGGACCAATGTTCGTAATAAGACGTACAAAGTCATCTGACACCCCGAGTATGACGCCGGTAAATCCGCAGCCGGATTGTCCGCCGGTCTTTGTATAGATAGTTACGGTCTCGCCGATATGCCTACAAAAGTCGGTAAAGAAGTTGTTTCCATTCATATACCTGCAGAGACTCCTTTCATGAAAGTTGATACTACCTGCCTAATTTGCAGTCTCGATATATAGTATGACGTATCTTGTCGAATTGTTATAGAGGGGGTTTCGAATATTTTTCTTTACTTCCGATAAATGATGTGGTATGATATCTGAAATATCTAGCAATGCAAATATTGGGACCCGGGAGAATAGCATGGATAATCGTCTCTTTACAGCAGCATACTTTTATTTTGGGCTTTATTACTTTATTAATAAAGCTTATTTGGGTTATGCTGCAAATGGATGAAAGAGTGTGTATTCTCACATAAACGAGTAATACGGCTCCGCAGCCTAACCGCTGCGGGGCTCTTTTTATAGAACGGAGAGAGTGATTATGGTAATTCTTCTTAAGAAAAACCCGGAAAAGAGTCAGCTTGAGAATCTCATCAAATGGCTTGAAAGCAGAAATATTGAGATCCATTACTCGGAGGGCAGGACCCGGACCATTCTAGGTCTGGTTGGTGATACGTCACTGGTTGACATCGACCTCCTGCTAGCGCTCGATATTGTTGAGGATGTTAAGCGCATTACCGAGCCGTATAAGAATGCGAATAGGCAGTTCCATCCCGAAGATCTGGTTATTGATATCCAAGGTGTCAAGGTTGGAGGCGGTCACTTTCTGATGATAGCCGGCCCCTGTTCCATTGAATCTCAAGAGCAGCTTCTGGAGGTGGCCGAGAGTGTGAAGAAGTCGGGAGCAAACATGCTCCGGGGTGGTGCCTTTAAGCCCAGGACATCGCCATATGCATTTCAGGGACTTCGTGAGCAGGGTCTAAAAATTCTGTTGGATGTAAAGAAAGCAGTGGATATTCCTGTTGTGACCGAGATTATGGATATATCACAACTCCCGCTTTTCGAAGAGGTGGACGTTATCCAGGTCGGTGCAAGGAACATGCAGAACTTTGAGCTTCTGAAGGAGCTGGGCAGGATGCCAAAACCAGTTCTGTTGAAGCGGGGGCTCTCTGCGACGCTGCAGGAACTCCTGATGAGTGCGGAATACATTATGTCAGGAGGAAACGAGAACGTAATTCTCTGTGAGAGGGGAATACGCACCTTTGAAACAGCGACCAGAAATACTCTTGACCTCTCCGCTGTGCCAATGTTAAAAGAACTTTCCCACCTGCCGGTAATCGTAGATCCGAGTCACGCAACAGGGATCTCAAAGCTGGTAAAGCCCATGGCTCTTGCTGCTGTTGCCTGTGGGGCAGACGGACTTATAATTGAGGTGCATAATGACCCGGCCCATGCACTGTGTGACGGGCCTCAATCATTGACCCCCCGTGCATTTGACGAGCTCAACCAAAACATACAGCAAATTCTGCCGTACGCATATTAATACAGCGGATAAAGCGAATCATTATTTCCTACAAGGATTCTTGAGAAGATGGAGGAGTGTCTGTCGTGGTAAGGATTACAGTGGAGGCCTCGTCAAATTACGACGTTCTGATTGCGGAGGGTCTGCTTGGAGAGACAGGCAGTCTCGCTGCAGAAGTGGTGCCGCCTTGTAAGGTGCTTGTTGCGTCTGATGACATTGTCACAGCACTCTACAGCGACACTGTTGTGCATTCTCTTCAGGATGCAGGGTTTGAGGTTGAACAGTTTACATTCCCTCATGGCGAGAAGTCAAAGAACCTGCAAACCCTCAATTCTCTCCTTGAATATGCTGCGAAAAAGCAGCTTACAAGGCAGAGTTTGTTTGTTGCTCTGGGCGGAGGCATTACAGGTGACTTGACAGGATTTGCTGCGGCTGTGTATCAGCGCGGAGCAGGCTATATACAGATACCCACAACCTTTCTGGCTGCAATCGATTCATCTGTCGGAGGCAAGACTGCAGTTAATCTTGACGCAGGCAAGAACCTGGCAGGAGCGTTTTTTCAGCCCAGGCTGGTTATTTGCGATCTAGCGACGTTTGAAACACTCCCTTCCGAAGTGTTTAGTGACGGTGCCGCGGAAGCAGTCAAGTACGGCATGATTTCAGACTATGAGCTGTTTCTTAAGTTGGAGGCCGGCATTACAATTAGTAACCTTCAGGATATAGTAGCAAGATGTGTAGATATAAAACGCCAGATTGTTGCACGCGATGAGTATGATCGCGGCGAGCGGCAGCTACTCAACTATGGTCATACTTTCGGACATGGTATAGAGAAGTGCAGTGGGTACACCATTTCACACGGACACGCAGTAGCGATTGGTATGGTTATGGCAGCGAGGGCTGCGGAAAGACTCGGTATTGCAGAGGAAGAGTGCTCCGACAGACTTGCCGCGGCTCTTCATAAATACGGGTTACCCGTATACAGCCCCTTCGAGACTAATGAACTCACATCAGCGATTCTCACTGACAAAAAAAGAGCTGGCGATACGCTTACAGTAGTTCTACCAGAAAGGCCGGGGCGCTGCATACTACACAAACTGCCTGTTGATGACATTGAGAGACTTGTGAGTCTAAGCTTGGAATGAGTTAAGGGATAGATATTAGAAGATATTTGAAGATATATAAGTTATATAAGATATATAAAACTTGAAGACATTCAGGATATGAGAGATACAACATTTGAAGAGATAGAGATAGATAAGAAGTATATTGGATGAAGATATTGATAAGAAAAGAGAGAAAGGGGTTACAGCATGATCGTTATTTATCCCTCTGCACTCAATGGAGAAATCAGTGCAATTGCGTCAAAGTCTGACGCCCACCGCAGTCTGATATGTGCAGCACTCTCTGATGCTCCGACCAAAATCGAGTTGACAGCCGATTCAGAGGATATCAGAGCAACAATCAGCTGCATCCAGGCCTTAGGAGCCGAAGTCAAGAAAACCAAAAATGTGCAGGGGAACCCTGAATACGAAGTAATCCCTGCGGTAGCAGAGCCCGCCAGACGCCCCGTGCTTGACTGCAACGAGAGCGGTACGACTCTGCGCCTTCTGCTGCCTGTTGCTGCAGCCATGTTTGATGAGGCTGCATTTGCAGGCAGCGGACGGTTGCCCGAGCGGCCGCTTTCTCCACTCCTTGAGGAGATGGAGAAGCACGGCTGCCGGTTTAGCGCGCGTCAAATACCGCTCTCAGTGAAGGGACGGCTTAAGGGCGGAGTGTTTACTCTGCCTGGAAATGTAAGCTCACAATATGTATCGGGCCTAATGTTAGCTCTTCCTCTTACTGAGGAGGGAGGCAGTATAAAGCTCGTAACAGAACTGGAATCCTCTGGGTACGTTGACATGACAATTGAAACATTGAGAAAATTTGGAGTTGCTGTCGATGTACTGCCTAGTGGATTTACAGTTTCGGGAGGTCAGTTGTATAGGACTCCCGGTACACATAAAATTGAAGGCGATTTCTCAAATGCTGCTTTTTGGCTTACTGCAGGTGCACTTTCCGGTACTATTTCATGCTCATCGCTAAACCGGAAAACAAAACAGCCCGACAGTGGGATTGTCGCGGTTCTTAGAAGGATGGGGGCAGATATTGATTGGAGTAGTGAAGACTCTATTAGGGTTCACCGCTCGACCTTGCATGCAACCGAGATTGACGCTTCAGAGATACCCGATCTGGTACCTGTTCTTGCAATCGCAGCCTCTGTGGCCAAAGGCACTACAGTTATCCGCAATGCTGGGCGCCTCAGACTAAAAGAGAGCGACCGCCTGTCCGCTGTGGCTGATAACTTGCGAAGGATTGGCGGTGATGTCAAGGAGTACGAGGACGGTCTTGAGATAACAGGGGTTGAACAGCTGGAGGGCGGAGAGATCGAAGGATATAACGACCACAGAATAGTAATGGCATTTGCCGTAGCTTCAACTGTAAGTCGAGGGCCTATTTTGATTCACGGCGAAGAATCGGTGAATAAGTCCTACCCGGACTTCTTTTCTGACTTTAAGAAGCTGGGCGGGACTGTGATATACAGAGATCCTAGACGTGGTTCGCAACATAACAATATCAGGAGGGAGCAAAATGGAACTAAACGACATTAGAGCGAAAATCGACGCAATCGATGATGAACTTGTAAGCCTTTTTGCGCGTCGAATGGATCTGGCACTCGAAGTTGCCAAATACAAGAGGCAGAATGGGACGCCAGTCCTTAATAAGAGCCGCGAGCGTGAAATCATAAGCCGTGTTACTGAGCAAGTACCTGAGAGTCTCCAGGGTTATACAAAGGTACTATTCTCGACACTCTTTGATTTAAGTCGTTCGTATCAGAATGGACTACTGACAGAAATGAGCCCATTGGCAACACAAATTGATCAGGCTCTCAAGAACACAAATGAGCAGTTTCCCTCAAAGGCGATCGTTGCATGTCAGGGTGTTGAGGGTGCATACTCCCAGATTGCCTGCGATAAGTTGTTTTCGCTGCCGAGCATTATGTATTTTCACCGGTTTGACGGCGTATTTAGAGCAGTGGACAAGGGTCTCTGCAGATACGGGATCCTACCAATTGAGAATAGCTCCTACGGTTCGGTAATAGAGGTCTATGACCTAATGAAGCAGTACAGCTTTCATATTGTAAGAAGCATAAAATTACATGTACAGCATGTGCTGCTAGCGAAACCCGGTAGTGAGATGTCGCAAATTAGTGAGGTATTCTCGCACGAGCAAGCAATTGGTCAGTGCAGTGAATTCCTTAAGTCATTAGATGTAAAGGTCACAATTTGTGAAAACACCGCTATGGCTGCAAAAATTGTTGCGGAGTCAGACCGGATGGATGTGGCAGCAATATCTTCGCCAAGCTGCAGAGAGCTGTATGATCTGGCAGTGCTTTCTGATTCGATCCAAAACACCGATGGAAATTTCACGCGCTTTATATGCATATCAAAAGAGCTGGAGATATATCCTGGCGCAAACAGAGTAAGCCTTATGCTGTCTGTACCACATAGACCCGGTGCACTCTATGAAGTAATAGCAAAGTTCTCCGCCCTAGGAGTGAACTTGACAAAATTGGAGAGCCGTCCTATCCCCGGGAAGGATTTTGAATTCTTGTTCTATCTCGATTTGGAGGCTTCCGTCTATTCAGAGGAGCTTATTAGGCTGTTGTGCGAACTGAGCAGTGCTCCTGAAGGGATTGTTTTTCTTGGCAGCTATTCTGAAATATGAAAGCCCACGATGGAGTCAGGAGGATAAGATGCTCTGCGGTTTAATTGGAAAAAATCTAGCGCACAGCTACTCGGCAATAATCCATGAAGAGATTGGCCGATATAGTTATGATTTGATAAATCTATCCGAGGAGGAGCTGGAGCGGTTTCTTCAGAGACGCGATTTTCGGGGCATCAATGTGACAATCCCGTACAAAAAGTCGGTCATCCCCTATTGTGACAGCTTAGACACGACGGCGCTCAGAATCGGCAGTGTAAATACAATAGTAAACGACAGCGAAGGCAAGCTAAGAGGGTATAATACCGACTACTTCGGATTTCTCGCTATGTGCAAATGCTCCAACATTGATTTTAAGGGTAAAAAGGTATTGATTCTCGGAAGTGGCGGAACAAGCGCCACAGTGCACGCTGTAGCGACGGATATGGGTGCAAGCGAAATTATTGTTGTTTCGAGAACGGGAAGAGAAAACTACAGCAATGTGGATAGACATATGGACAGCAATGTAATTGTCAACACAACGCCAGTGGGTATGTACCCCAATAACGGTGAGTGTCTGATTGACTTGAACGAGTTTACAAACTGTACGGGCGTAGTGGATGTTATATATAATCCTCTTCGTACTCGTTTGATTCAGCATGCACAGGAACTAGGTATCCCGTGCGTTGGGGGCTTAACCATGCTTGTAGCTCAGGCGTGTTACTCTGCACAATTATTTACTGGCGGAAAGTCCAGAGGAGATCATAGCAGTGCACAAAAAGTTAGCGGCGATGAGAACATCGCAAGGCTCCAGCGCTCTCTCCTTAGGGGTGTATGTAACATAACTCTTATCGGTATGCCCGGTAGTGGAAAAACAAGTATAGGGAATAAGGTTGCTTCAATGCTTGATAGAGAGTTTATTGATACCGACACACTCATAAGTCAGAGAGTTGGTATGACAATACCGGAAATATTCGAGAGGCACGGTGAAGCATATTTCCGCAGTGTTGAATCGGATGTTATCGCAGAGTACAGTAAGCTTTCAGGCAAGGTAATTTCATCTGGTGGCGGTGCAGTGCTTTCTGAAGAGAATCGCAGAAATATCCTTCAGAACTCCTTCGTAGTACAGATCACCCGAAGCATCGACGAACTGGAGGCTGAAGGCAGACCGCTATCCCGAAGCTTGGACACATTGCGCAGGATGGCAGATGAGAGGCAACCGCTGTATGATATGTGTAGCATGGCTACGGTTCAGAATGATGGGTCGGTTGAGAATGCGGCAAGAAGGGTAGTGGAGGTCTTCAATGCGTATACTGGTGATTAACGGACCGAATATCAATATGCTCGGGGTACGGGAGAGAGGAATATATGGTTCAGAGACCTATGAAGACCTGCTTAAATATGTCCGTGAAGTCTGTGTCGAGAATGATATAGAGCCAACCTTTTTTCAGTCAAATCATGAGGGAGCTATAGTTGATGCTATTCAGGAGGCGTATGGGCGCTACGATGGAATTGTAATAAATCCAGCGGCATATACACACACAAGCATTGCGATACTTGATGCGTTAAAGGCTGTTTCCATTCCAGCAGTGGAGGTCCATCTCTCCGACATCTTCAGTCGTGAACCATTCAGACATGTATCCTACCCGGGCATTGCATGTGTTAAGTCCTATGTCGGCATGGGGTTTGAGGGCTATAAAAGGGCAGTTCTTTTTCTTAAGCAGTACTGTGACGGCTCTAATTCTCATTTCTCCTAATCATGAATCTAGCCGTCCTCGGTTCAGACATCAGATGAATCTCAAAAGAAAAACAGATAATAGGTCGGAAGGGCAGCAGCGGCTAAGGCAAGAATTGCAACGCCCACCGCTGCGAGCTTGCTCTGCTTACTCCAGTTGTGGACCGTAAAGGTGATCATGTAAAACAGGAAGATAAGCAGGGGCAGGATAACAACATATTTCATATATATCACCGGCTAATACTTTACTGAATGGGATTCGACCAGTTTTCTCGCGTGCTTTAGAGACAATTCAACATTCACTTTGACAACAGCATCGGTAAACTTGTTGTTCCAGTCATAAGCTAGTAGCTCATCAACAGTAAGAAAGTTTTTTGTCGCCTTGTCACCGAACTTGAAAGGGTCGACCCCCAAGGATCGGCACCTGTCGATAATCTCTTCAATACGCTCTCTAATGTAGTCACGGCAGGTGTTTTCGACATACTCCCTGTCCGATTTATCCATGATGTCTAGTTCCGAATGTTCATTTAGCAGACTTCCCTTTAGTACTATCGTTACATGAATATGCGGTGCATCCTCCGACGTATCCACTCTGATCTTGTTTGAGGCTTTTTTCTCCAGTCGCAAAGAGATTATCCCATCAACACCCTCAGGTGAGGGGACAGATAGATTGGCGCTTTTAAGCTCGTCACGCAGCATAAGGAGAAAACGCGTCTCATCACCGTCAAGCTCTGATATCATTTTGTCGCTTTCAAATAGCGCAGTTCCCCACAGTTCGATTTCGTTATCGCTTATGCGTGGAATTTCACCTGCCTTGTGGGCGCCACCTGGCTTGCTTACCCCTGACATATCGCCCTCGGAGGGCTTTTTATATGCAGAGAAATCGTTCGTGGCGGCTACAACTGCAATGCTCTGCGATGTTGGAGACTTCATTGATACATAAAAGCCGCCGAGAGTGGTATACGGGAAATAGCCGATATCTTTGCTCTGCTGAACCCAAATGCGGTAGTTCTTAATTACAGAGGAGCCAATGAACGGTTTATTTGCCATGACAAAGTCATATGCACTTCCCTTAGTCACAAGGAAGAAACTTGAGCGCCGCAGGTCGGGGTGACTAATCAACTGATACACATAGTTGCTGATCCCCTCCATGGCAATCTCTTCGGATATTGCAATTACATGTGCCTGCGAGAGGTCAACTTGCCTTTGAATGGAGGCATTCAGCATGTCAAGCCCTTCTGATAGCGAGGGTGCATCCAGGGACACGATGGAGTATCCGTCCACACTGTGTTCCACTCCGCTTTCTCCACCGCCGCCTCCCGAACTGCTACCGCCCCCGCTACTTCCTGCGTTCGCTTTCTGTGATGGAAACTGCACTGTTATACGCCAGTTGTTTGTAGCACCCTTATCTATACCGATCACTGTTATATGGACAAGATCATCTATTTCACGCGCATCAAAGCATCCTGAAAAGGTGACGAGAACTGTAGTAACTATTATGAACAACTTCATATATCGCATATATCGCCTAATATATCGTCTATTTCTTTTCATGTGCACCATCCCTCTTCTTTCTTAACAGCGAGATAACAAGGGTAAATATTGGCACTGCAAAAAAAGGGATCGATCCGACCTGTCTTATCGTCTGTATACCCATATATACACTCCCCGATATATTCGACTCAATTAGACAGGCAAATAGCGTAATGATGCCCCAGCCCACTATTATTGGCCTTCTATCACGTATCCTAAATATCCTGCAGTAGATGCTTACAGAAGTATAGAATATTGCGGTGCACGAAATCAAAGTAGTTATTACCCACAGAAAGAGAAATATCGGTTCAATTCTCTGCAGGAATCTGCCCCTGTCTATCATCTGGCTTAGCTCGTACATCGGCGACACAACCTCTTGACTAATGTAGAAGGGGAAAGAGAGGACGTATGCAAGAAATGACAGTGTGGAAATCGCACCAGAAATGATAAGTGCAGTAAGCCCCGCTTTCTTAACATAGTCGGTGCCCTGTAGGGAGCCAGCAAAAACCGTCAATATGATTACTTCTCCATAAGTAGAACTTCTTAAAACTGCATATACCAGCGTCTTCTGAATACCGAACCCCAGTATTGGAAAAATGTTTGATGTATTATAGTCACCCGAGGCAAGGAACAACAGTGTCAGAAAACCAGCAACAATGAAGAAGGAGAAAATTTTCGCTGTGCGGACAAGTCCTTCAAGCCCAAAGAAGGATATTATGACCATGCTTATCACGAAGGCCGAGATGATAAACCAGTCGGGTGAGTTTCTCAATACATACAGGTGCAGCACTTCCTGAAACTCGGAAATATTTTGGAATAGTAGATAAATCAGGTATGCTCCCAACAAAGCCGAGACCACTGATCCTAATATCTGACCGAATACAACCTCATATATCTCTGTCAGTCCGCGGCCAGGGAAACGCCTTAGCAGTACCACAATGAGGGCAAAGCATGCTAAAGCTATCAACCCGGAGAGAAGCGGCATGAACCATCCTGAAGGACCAAGAATGGCAGCTATAACAGCTGGACTCGTAAAAAATAGTTTTGCTGTGATTGCACAGACACAAAGCCAGACTGCTTCCTGAACACCGAATTTGCCCTCTTCGTGCATTTTTGCTCCTCCATCATGTATAGATCATGTTTCAAGTCACTTCTCTTTGCTTTGCCAGTTCATTACGGGACTTCCTGCGCGCCTACGGTTACCGGTATTAAGATAATCCGGTCGCTGTGTTTGAGACCACACGGCCCCCCTTGTTATGACATCGGGGTTTTTCTCTGTCTTGGGTGCAACTGGGGAGAAGTACGGAACACCGAAGCTCTTAAGCGAGCTTGCCGACACGAAAAGCACAAGCAGCCCAAGGGAGATGCCGTAGAAACCGGCCATAGTACCAAGCAGAATAAAAACAAATCGCACGGTTCGTAGCGAGTACGATAAATGGATGTCCGGGACCGAAAAGTTACCGAGGCCTGTTACTGCCACGATTATAATCAGCACCGGGCTAACAAGCCCTGCCTCTACCGCAGCTTGCCCCAAAACAATCGCGCCGATAATTCCGAGAGTCTGGCCTACTGCTCCCGGTATTCGGATCCCCGCCTCCCTAATAATTTCGAAGGTGAGTTCCATTATCAACACTTCTAGAAGTCCCGGGAAGGGAACGTTTTCGCGGGCTTGGTGTAATGACGACATAAGTTCAGACGGTATCATCTCGGTGTGGTATAGAGTGAGTGCGAGGTAAAGACCCGGTAAAAACACTGAAAAGCAGCACGCTACCAACCTGATATAGCGCTGGAAGGAACTATATTGCCAGCGTAACAGAGAGTCGTCCGACGTGTGGAAAAGATCAAAAAATGTGATGGGGACGATGCTTGCAAGGGGTGTGCCTTCAAAAATGAGAGATATATGTCCGTTCGCCAAGAAAGTTGCTGTTCTGTCGGGGCGCTCGGTGCTGATGCTTTGTGGAAATATGGAAAAGGGGCGCTGTTCTATTAGCTGATCTACAATGCCCGATCCGATTGAGATATCAATATCGATTTTTTCCAATCGTCTCTTCATTTCTTCTACTAACTTAGGGTTTGCAACACCTTTGATATATAGAAGGGCGCAGGATATCTGTCCCTTGTTTCCGATTGGCATTATCTCGGTAATTAGGTCCTTTGTACGGAGAATCTTTCTGACAAGCGTGATATTCGTCCTCAACTGCTCGACAAAGGCCTCATGCGGTCCATATACTACAGTCTCATTTAGGGGCTCAGATACTGAACGCGATTCGTAGCCGCGGGTCTCCACGATGACACATTCAGTCGACCCGTCGATAAATAGGGCAGTTAGCCCGTTTAGGATCTCGCGTATTGCTGTTTTGAAGTCACTTTCACGCTTTATCTCATTTGCTGCCAGAAGATTATCAGTGATATAGTCGACAGTGCAGACATCTTGTTCGTTTTCGGGGACAGGTCTCAGCATGAGTTGCCTGAGAATGTAATTATTGATCGTTTCTTTGTCAGCCATGCCGTCTATATACACCACAAAGGCATCGCAACTCTGCATAATGCGAAACTTACGGATAACAATATCCTTGTTCAAAGGGCTGTTCAGCTCTTGTTCAATGTACTTAAGATTGCGCAGCAAATCAGCATCGATAGGTTTCTCGTTCTTGGATTTGCAAGCTGACGAGCCTTCACTTTTCTCTGTCGATTTTCCCTCTGAACCCTCTGACCTATTACGCATCTGATTCCATTCAATGTAACTTACAGGGGTTGCCTTTTTGCCCGACTGCTCACTCTGAGAAGTCTGCGTCTGAGAAATATCTTTTGCTTCTCCCTTAGTGTCTCCGGACTCATCTGTATTTTCTATAACCCGCCCATCCAACGGTCCGTGGTCCGATTCATATGGTTCATCTTCCAACAGCTCAAACTCATTGTTGGACTGGGGTTCACTATAGAGTATTAGCTTTTTTAGTATTGATAGGATTTTCATGTTTTCCTCCTGGACAATTTGCGGCCAGCGTTCATTTGAGTAGTATTTCCTGCTGTAGCATAAATATGTATATTGAGAGGTGTGTGGCATGGTTAGGTTCTTTATGAGAAACCGGGAGATGGTATAAAAAGGAAGAAGCAAACTGTTGACAAAGACTTACTCGATGAATATAATGTACAACAATTAATATATTGAAACCGCTGATTAAGAGTAGTACATACCGATATGGTTTTTCCAGTGAGTTGCGGATGGTGTGAACGCGATAAAGACTGTGGTATGGAATGGACTTATGAGGGCAGAACGAAAGAGGATTGCACATACCTCGATTGAGGGTCTCACAAACTAGAGACAAATGTTGCATCTTTGAGTAGCAGTCTGACGGGATCTCCACCCGTTACCAAGGGAGCATATATGTTTGTATATGACTAGAGTGGGCGTATAACGCCAATTTAGGTGGTACCGCAGGAGCAGTAGCTCTTGTCCTAAGATGATTAGGACAGGGGCTTTTTTGATGGAAAAACTGTAGATGAAAAGGAGGTGGTTTTATGGCTGATGGTTGGTGGCGATTAATCTGGAGCAGTTCGAATATGTTGAGCTTACGCAGATTAACCTCACGTAGGTTGAGCTTAAGCAGATTAAGTTCGGGTTGGGCAAATAAGTCTTCGAGCAGGTCAAATAAGTCTATATGCAGAAATGAAAATCTATTTTGGAGGAGCCACTATGAAACGCTATATAAACCGCCTTTTTATTATATTGTTACTGGTAATCGTAACAATATGTGCAATGGTGTCCTGTGACACATCCGAGAGTTCAAAAGAGGAATCACGTACACT
>JAAYOS010000142.1 GCA_012520195.1 Clostridiales bacterium
AACGGCAGCAAATTACCGAACATATATGCGCTCGCTACGCCCTTAGAGATGAAGTCAGCAACCTCTGATTTGCGTTTAGACACAGTACTTAGAAACAGACCCCTATTCTTGGTTTTGATATATTTTTGCACATATAGGAGCAATTTGCACTCCTTTAATATAGCTAAGTGCATTCAATACAGTTTTCTGCACTTTTTTATCTGGCACATTACGTGATATATTATTCCGGGTATAAACTGATTATAGTATAGAAAGGGGTATTTTCCGTGTCCATGAAACCTATGTCAGACTACAGCTTCATCCGCGGCATACATCTAAGTAATATGCCTCCGATCCGCCCACAAAACCGCCCAAACTTTGGTGCAGGACCTGGTGCCCGTCGCCGAGAAGTGATTCCCCTAGATCTGCAGCTCGACTATTGCGAAAAACTAAATATCAATTCACACCGCCAATTCGGCGACTATACAATCTATTATGCAGACCCTGAAGCATGCATTGGGTTCTACCGCGACACGATACGCAAGTGTTGGTCACGGGGAGTAAGTACAATGCAGATATTATTCAGTGGAAACTCCCTTGATCCGGCAATTCTCGAACCCAGCTGGTGGGAAGAAAAGGGTGATGATTACGTACGAGCAATGGTCACCGCCCTGAAAGATGAGCCAGGTCTGCTAATGTGGGACATTATGAATGAGCCATCTTGTAACAACTGGATGCGTGATAGCGGTGAGAATCGTCCTATCTATTGGGAAAAGATAAATGCTTTTCTTGAGCATTACTGCAAGCTTGTTAAGGAGCTTGATCCGGAGGGCTGTATAACGATCGGTCATACAGTACCGGCAGACATTGAACCATCCGCAGCATGGGTAGATGTAATAAGCTTCCATGACTATACTGAAACTCGCGCTCGAATAAACAACGCATATCAAACCGCTTTAGCGTACGGTGAGAAGTATGGGATCCCAGTCATTAACAGCGAGATGTGTTGTCTCTGCCGTGCAAATCCCTATGACGTAGCCATTGAGATTGCTATGAATTATAACGTCGGCTTTTACGTGTTCAACCTTATTTCCGAGGGCTACTGGGGTGAGGTCCACGGACTTATATATCCGGACGGAACGGTGCGCGATCCCGCAGGCGTTGCTGCTATGTACGGCTTCTTCCGCAACCGCGGTCCAAATCGGATAAAGGCAAAGCCAAACAGGGAAGGATTCGTGTACACTGCGCTTAAGTTTTTGGAAGAGTCACTTACCGATACGACCGGTCTCTTTAACAACATTCCACGCACTGCCGATGAGGTGCTCGAAGCAGCAGAGTTTGCAGCAAACCTCATGGAGGCGAATGAGATGGTACCGATGATAAATCCTCCCTCGGCTCAAATCCTCGACTGGCGCGCCATGCCACTCGAAGAACGCGAGAAGCATATCGAGGAGATCCGCGCCTTTGCTTACAATCTCGGCAAAATACTAAAAGAATACTGTCAGGTTCTATAACTATATCTAGTATAGAATAGATATCACATAAATAAGTCTTACATAAATAGATATTGCTTAAATCCGGAATTACAAAAGGTATCTCTTTTGTAACTCCGGTTATTTTATCTACATATTACCGTACTTTTCTAAACGAGTTGTATTGCCTAACCTTGTTTGGTATAATTATCTTGAAAATCTATTCTACGGTCGTTACTACATCTATGATTGTCGGCCAGTTATAGATCGGTAAATTTCATAAATGTATAATGTATATAGGGGATGCTAAAAGATATGGTGTTTTCCAGCCTGCTTTTTCTTTATGTTTTTTTGCCCGTCACACTTCTCATATATTATGTCTCACCTACGCTAAAGCTGAAGAACATAGCTCTAGCATTTCTCTCCCTCATTTTTTATGCCTGGGGCGAACCGCTCTGGGTAATTCTACTTATTGTCAGTTCAATTGTAGACTATGTTAATGGCAGGGTTATCGGACGGTACCGCGGCAAGTGGCAGGCAAAGGCCTCTCTTGTCACCTCCATCATCATAAACCTGGCTTTACTCGGTGGATTTAAGTATGGGAATTTCATTATAGATAATATCAACGCGCTTCTTGGTACCTCCATACCCAACACAGGCCTAACTTTACCGATAGGTATCTCTTTTTATACATTTCAAACTATGTCATATTCTATCGATGTCTATAAGGGCGAGGTCAAGGTCCAGAAATCCTTCATGGACTTCTTACTATTCGTATCGCTGTTCCCTCAACTCATCGCAGGGCCGATACTTAGGTATTCAGAAATAGAAAAGCAGTTACAGGGTAGGACAACCACTCTCCGAGGATTTACATACGGTATTACCCGGTTTCTTGTCGGGCTTGGCAAAAAGGTACTGCTTTCAAATTATGCAAGCGCTGTTGTGTCCAAACTGTTTGAGCAGTCGGGGCCGATTGCAGGGCTTACCGTCACACAGTCATGGCTAGGCATGATTTTATACGCATTTCACATCTACTTCGATTTTTCCGGCTACTCAGATATGGCAATAGGACTTAGCCATATGTTTGGCTTCGAATACTCGGAAAACTTCAATTATCCATACACCGCCACCTCAATAACGGATTTTTGGCGCAGGTGGCACATCTCACTAAGCTCATTTTTCCGCGACTATGTCTATATACCTCTTGGCGGAAACCGGAGGTATCAGCTTCGTAACATGTTGATCGTATGGGGACTCACCGGTCTGTGGCATGGCGCGAGCTGGAATTTCGTTCTGTGGGGACTCTACTTCTTTGTGTTCCTTGCACTTGAGAAATATATCTACGGAAATCTACTAAAGAAACTCCCCTCTGCGCTAAATGCTATAATGACATTTTTTGTTGTACTAATGGGCTGGGTGCTTTTCTACTTTACCGATCTATCAGCCGCAGGGCAGATGTTTGGGAATCTCTTTGGCATCGGTGGCGCTTCCCTGCTTAATACCGAGTCTCGTTTGATGCTCACCAATAATATTCTCCTGATTGCCCTCTGTATAATTGGCTCCACACCTCTGCCTGCAAAAATCGGCAGATCTCTGATAAGTAATTTCGATGAGCGGGGATTTGGGAGTGCTCTGTCATATGCAACAGTACTGGTTGGCAACACTGCACTGCTATTTATCTGTACCGTCTCTCTTATTGGCTCGACTCACAATCCGTTTATTTATTTCCGCTTCTAGTACAGGATCAGGAGGGCGATCAATATGACCAAAAAACAGACCAACAGTAATGAAAATGAGCTTGATATTGATTCTATAACAGGCAATATCCATCAGGCCGAAAACTCCGAAACGACCGTCCATAGTAGTGCTTCAAAGGGCAATAATATAAAGTATATATCTATTATCATCCTCTTTTTTGTGCCTCTATTTGTATTTGGCGCTATCAGTGTTTTTGGCACAGATCCCACAGTGTCACTTCGAGAAAAGCGTACTCTGAAGACCATGCCTGACTTATCGCTAAACGAACTATTCTTTGGCGATTTCAATTTGAAGTTTGAGGAATACTACTCCGACACTTTCCCCTATCGCGACGCGCTAATGGCCGTAAACACCGAACTTAATCGCCTGTACTACATTACACTGCCATCATCTGATAATGATGTAACATTGCTTATCCATAAGGAAGACGATATCGCTATGGGAGGCGAGGCGTTGCTCCCCGGAACAGATTCTGAAGAAGCCTTTAGCGAGACCAGCGGTAATGATTCTGAAGTCAAGATCGAGCCGGATGCTGATGGCAGCGACTATACAGAACCCGATAATACAAACGATTCCAGTGTTCCTTCTTCCCCTTCCCCTTCTGGACAAAACTCCGAAACCAAAACCTCGGATGAGGACATCGAAATCGAAAATACTCCGTTTGAGCCCTTGCCCGAGCTTGAAGCCCCCGATGCGGCAGATCTTCGCACAGGAAGTATAATAATCGTTGGCGACAGGGCGATGGAAATTGCCAATGCTAATGAGCAGATCATGAAAACCTACGCCGAGACTGTGAACCTCTATGGAGAAAAAATGCCGGAATCGCGCATCATATGTCTAGTTACGCCCAACGCGGGAGAGTTCTACTCCCCGAAGGAGTTCCATTCGGGAACACACTCGCAAAAACAGATGATCGAAGCTACATATGCGTATATGAACGAGTCGATCGTAACAGTCGACGCCTACTCAGAAATCCGTAAGCATACCGATGAGTACATCTTTTTCCGTACAGATCACCATTGGACCCAGCGTGGTGCATACTATGCATATGTCGCATTCTGCAAATCTCTTGATTTGGAACCCTTTTCACTCGATGAATTTGAGACGGGCACAATCGAAGGCTTTGTCGGAAGTATGTACTCCTTTACAGCAAACTATCCCCAGTCCTCAGTCCTAAAGGAAAATCCAGATACTGTACATTACTACCGTCCGATACGAAGCTTTAAGTCCAGAATATATACCGACGCTAGAATGGATGAAAGCACTGCATATAATGGATATGTCATTGCTAGCAAAGTAAGTAACAACAACAAGTATCTAGCATTTATTAGCGGAGATACGCCTCTTATGCACATCCGTACAGATGTTGGTAACGGGAAGAAAATCGCTGTAATCAAAGAGTCCTATGGGAATGCGTTTGTCCCCTTCCTTGTGAACCACTATGAGGAGATATTCGTTATCGATCCAAGAAAATACTCAGGTGATGGAACACCGGACCTCTATTTACCGTCTTTTATTGATGAACATTCGATTGATGATGTGCTTATCATAGACTATCCGCTTGTTGTATCGAGTCAAAGATATGTAGGTATCCTGCAAAACATTATAAGATGATATCTTTATTAGCCTTTATATATCACAGATTATCCTTCAGGTTGATAGCTATCACTGGTTGCCCTACACTCTGACATCATCACCGGCTAGTCACAGACATCTTTCACATCACTTGACATACTGGTGTCTGTCGTGTATTATTTAATATCCGGAGTATCCGGAGTATTTGACACAAACGGAAGGAGATGCAAGATGGCCGGTAACGGAATAAAAACCGTGGCTAATAACCGGAAGGCCTTCCACGATTATTTCATTGAGGAACGCTTTGAGGCGGGTATTGCCCTCTCCGGAACTGAAGTCAAGTCTATCAGGCTGGGTGCTGTAAACCTCAGAGACTCCTACTGCACTATTAAGGACGGAGAACTGTTCGTACGCGGGCTTCACATTAGCCCATACGAAAAAGGTAATATCTTCAACCTAGATCCCATGCGTGTACGAAAACTGCTAATGCATAAGCGCGAAATAAACCGGCTCGCTAGCCGTGTGCAGCAGGATGGTTATGCACTCATTCCCCTATCAATCTACCTAAAGGGGCCGTATGTCAAAGTTGAGCTAGCTCTTGCAAAGGGAAAGAAGCTCTACGATAAGCGCGAATCGCAGAAGAGCCGTGATGCGGCAAGAGAAATGGACAAAACACTAAAAGAGCGCAATCGGTGACCACCAAGTGTTCAGGTTCACCCCTATTACATGGGGGCGTACCGGTTTCGACGGGGATGCTGAGGCGCGATAAGCGGGTCGTGGTGCCCACCACGTTAAAAGGGCAACCTTTATAAATTAAGCAACGATAATAATCTAGCTTACGCAGCCTAGTTAAAGGCAGCCGTCCGCCCCGGAAGGACCACGGTCCGGGCTCGGGCGTAACTTAGTGGTGAACGTGTCCGTGCTAAGCTTTGCCCACGGTCATGTAATTATGAAGCTACCGAATCCTTGAGCCGTCCGACGGGCGCTTGGATGAGGGAAATCAAAACGTCGGATGCACCCGGAGAAAGTCGCGAGGACGTGTTTTCGGACGCGGGTTCGACTCCCGCCGCCTCCACCATCATTTTAGGTCAAAAAAGATGCCATGCGGTCAAAGCCGCATGGCATCAGCATTTTCCGGGGGTAACACCCCCTATTTTTTATACTTCAAAATCGGGGATGAATTCGGCTTTTTGCGATATTCCGTAGATATTTGAACCCTCGCAAGCAACTGAATAGGAATTTTCAA
>JAAYOS010000143.1 GCA_012520195.1 Clostridiales bacterium
AGTCCGGAAAGGGGGATATTGTTGAAGCTTGATTTGAAAAAGATGTTTAGGCCGCACCGGGAAGACCATCAATACATAAGCGGCAGTTCTTGGAGCGAGGGGTGGAGGAATTTTAGGAGAAATCCGACAGCCATGATCAGCCTCTTTGTTCTTGGCATAATATGTCTAGCCTGTGTGCTGGCACCGCTGATGGTCAATTTGGACAGTTCATCGATGGATGTTAGTAGAGCGATGAGCCCGCCAAGTCGCGATAATCCTTTTGGAACTGATTATATTGGACGTGATTTGTTAAGCCGTGTTCTATACGGTGGTAGGAACACTTTATCTATTGCTTTCAGCGCTACCCTCATGGCGGCGGTTGTAGGTAGCCTGATTGGAATCGTTTCCGGCTACTATGGCGGGAATATTGATTTCTACATCATGCGTCTAATGGACATTTTGTCCTCTGTCCCAAGCTTTCTGCTTGCCATTATTGTTGAGGTCGCTCTTGGCTGGGGGGAAGGCAATTTTCGATATGCGCTTGCGATTGCTGCAGTTCCATCCTTCGCTCGGCTCCTTCGCCCATCAGTCATGGGCATTATGAGTAGCCAATATATTGAAGCATCACGTGCTCTGGGAGCGGGAACAGCGGGAATCATCTATCGGCATGTTGTCCACAATATAGCAGCACCACTGCTTATCCAATTTACTAGCAGCGTAGCGAATACCATACTCACTTGTACCATCCTCGGATACTTGGGAATAGGTATTAGTCCACCAACGCCCGAATGGGGAAGCCTCGTTTATTATGGAACCGCTTACCTTCGGAATGCACCACATATAGCGCTTTTCCCAAGTATGGCTGTTACACTTACCGTGCTATCGCTGAACATCCTGGGAAATGGGCTTAGAGACGCTCTTGATCCAGGAAATAACGGTTAACTCGAATTGATACGGAGGATGAAAGTGCAATCGAAACATTATTCTGACAAGCTGCTTGAAGTACGGGATTTGAAGGTCTCTTTTCCTACTTCGCGAGGTGTTGTACGCGCCGTTAATGGTATTAGCTACGATGTACACCGTGGTGAGGTCATGGGGATCGTTGGTGAGTCGGGCAGTGGGAAAAGCGTAAGCGCCTATTCGATTATTGGACTGCTTAAGTCTCCCGCTGTTATCGACGGGGGCAGTATCAGGTTTGAAGGTAGGGACATCCTGTCGATGTCCCGAAAACAGATGGAGAAATTTCGCGGTGGAGAAATCAGCATGATCTTCCAAGACCCAATGTCAAGCCTTGACCCGGTTTTCCCCATTGGACACCAACTGACGGAAACCCTGCACAGTCATAAGAAAATATCGCGATCAGATGCAAGACAACAAGCGATTCAAATGCTCCAATCTGTTGGGATCCGAGATGCCCAGCAGGTGATGAAGAAGTATAGGTCAGAGCTATCAGGCGGGATGTGTCAGCGAGTGATGATTGCTATGGCTCTCCTGTGTGGACCTAAACTTCTGATTGCGGATGAACCTACAACCGCGCTCGATGTTACGATTCAGGATCAGATCATCCGCTTACTTAAGGACTTGCAGGAGCGAAACGGTATGTCGATGATTTTTATAACACATAATTTCGGGATCGTGGCCGATATTTGCGATAGTGTCTCCATAATGTATGGAGGGACCGTTGTGGAGCAGGGGTCGGTCAATGATGTGTTCTACTCCCCTTTGCACCCCTACACCAAGGCGCTGATGAAAGCCATACCCAGAGTGGACTATAAAGAATACGAGAGGCTTATTCCCGTTGAGGGAATGCCGATAAACGCGCTAAGTCCCCCGGGAGGTTGTGGTTTCCACCCGCGATGCGCCTCCTGCATGCAGATTTGCCGCCAAAAGGCTCCTGCAAGGAAAGAGATTTCTTATGGGCACAGTGCAAGTTGCTGGTTGCTAGAGGATGTGCAGGAATCTGAGGAGGCAGTAGTCAATGAAAAATAGTGTTTTACTAGAGGTGAAAAACCTAAAAAAGAAGTTTGTTGTTTCCAACAACTTTAGGAAGAAGAAGTATGTACGCGCTGTGGATGGTGTAAGCTTTAGCATCGCCAAAGGAAAGACGCTAGGACTAGTAGGTGAATCAGGATGCGGCAAATCCACACTTGCCCGAACGCTTCTTCGTCTTCTTGAACCAGAAAGCGGAAGGATATTTTTTGCTGGTGAGGATATTACCCATGTCAATATGCGGCCTTACCGGAAAAAGATGCAGATCGTGTTCCAAGATCCCGCAGGATCTCTCGATCCGAGAACCCGCATATGCGACAGTATAGCGGAGGGAATGCTGATACACCATATAGGTACTTCCAAACAAGAGCGTTTGGAGAGAGTTCTGCAGCTCTTGGAAAAGGTGGGATTGAACGTAGAGCACGCGCATCGCTATCCACACGAGTTTTCCGGTGGCCAGTTACAGCGTGTAGGCATAGCACGTGCGCTTGCAGTGGGCCCAGAGTTTGTCGTGTGTGACGAGGCAGTTTCCGCTCTGGACGTATCCTGCCAATCTCAGATCATTAACCTCTTAGAAGATATGCAGGAGGAGCTCAACCTGACTTATCTCTTCATTTCGCACGATGTGTCCGTCGTCAGGCATATATCCGACCACATAGGTGTCATGTATCTTGGTAAGTTAGTCGAGCTTGGAAGCAGTGACGAGATTGTGCTACGCCCCGTGCATCCTTACACAAAAACGTTGATTTCATCCATTCCGATACCTGATCCTGTGTTGAGCAGAGCCCGGGAACGCGTTCCTATTTCAGAAGAAGACTCAAGCATGGCGCTTGCCGGATGTCGGTTTTGCTCACGCTGTGATTTTACTAAACCGATATGCTTCGAGGTTGAACCCGATATGAAAGAGATTGCCCCCGACCATTACTGCGCCTGTCATCTGATATAGGGAGATGACAGGCCATTATTATAGATAAGTCCAGGTTGCCATAGGTTGTAATGGGCTGCTATAGGCTGCAAGATAGTATCGAGCTAAAGTATTAACAATGCATAACATTAATGCTTTACATTCGAGGTGTGTTTTGGTATAATGGCGGAAAATGTAAAGGAGTCGGCCAAATGAGTGGAGATCAGATTCAAATTCTGGTAGCTATGTGTATCTACCTTGTGTTTGTTGTAGCTATAGGCATATTTTATATGAAGACGGCAAATGAAAGCACCGATAATTATTTCATCGGTGGCAGAAAACTGGGTCCATGGATTGCGGCCATGAGCGCAGAGGCTTCAGATATGAGTGGCTGGCTGCTGATGGGACTTCCGGGTGTTGCATACTGGTTCGGTCTTAGTGACGCTTTCTGGACTGCTATCGGACTTGCGGCTGGAACTTACATAAACTGGCTTGTTGTTTCAAAGAGACTTCGCAGGTACTCTACACTGGCGGGCAACGCAATTACGATCCCGGAATTTCTCAGCAATAGGTATAGAGAAAACAAGAAGGTAATCCTGGCAATAGCTTCACTGTTCATTTTGGTATTTTTCGCAGTTTATGCAGGAAGCTGCTTTGTTACATTCGGGAAGCTGTTCAGTACATTGTTTGGAATGCAGTATCAGATCGTCATGATCATTGGCGCAATTATTGTTATCCTATATACGTTCCTTGGTGGTTTTCTCGCAGAAAGCGCAACAGACTTCATGCAGGGAATAGTCATGATAATAGCTCTTTGTTCGGTTTTGATCGTTGGTGTGGTCGCCGCAGGTGGGCTTACGGCGGTTCTTGATAATGTAAGGTCGATTCCTGGCTTTTTTGAATTTTTCAGTATTGCTCAACCGCAACTGGATGCATCTGACATCCAAAAGCTTGATGCGGCCGGGCAACCCCTATTCGGTGTTGCCGGGAAATATGGCCTTCTGACAATAGTGTCCACAATGTCATGGGGGCTCGGTTATTTTGGTATGCCTCAGGTACTTCTAAGGTTCATGGCAATAAGCAAGTCTGCTGAGTTGAGTAAATCAAGACGCATAGCAACAATCTGGTGCGTTATATCATTGTTTGCCGCTGTTGGAATCGGCTTGATAGGAAGGACCCTTTATCCTTCTGAGCTACTCAAACGGGGAGATGCTGAAAACATATTCATCATCATGTCCACAGGGTTGCTCCCTACATTTCTTGCAGGAATAGTCATGTCAGGCATCCTCGCTGCCACGATGAGTTCATCTGACTCGTATCTGCTCATCGCTTCGTCGGCAGTGTCACGCGACATCTTCAAAGGTATATTCAAAAAGGACGCAACAGATAAGCAGGTGATGCTTGTTTCACGTATTACTTTGCTGGTTGTCTCGATATTCGGGATAATCATAGCTTTGGATGAAAAAAGTGTTATCTTCAAGGTGGTATCATTTGCTTGGGCGGGCTTCGGAGCAACCTTCGGACCAATTATCCTCTTCTCGTTATTCTGGAAGAGGACGACGAGAGCAGGTGCAATAGCAGGTATGCTTACCGGAAGTGGTATGGTATTCATATGGAATATGCTGATTTCACGTCTTGGTGGCGTATTTGCAATATATGAACTGTTCCCGGCGTTTTTGCTCTCGTGTTTAGCCATCATTATCGTTTCGTTATTGACGGAGAAACCGAATCAGGTTATTCTGGACGAATTCGAAGAGGCTAAGACATTCGAATGCTAATGTAGGTAATTTATCTCCCTAACATAAAAGTGCCCTCGATGTGCGTAGCAAACACATCGAGGGTACTTTACTTATCTACTAGTGGTAACACTACTTTTAGCGTGAATATTCCGTCCTGTGCCTCAAAGGAGCAATAGCCACTATATCTTTCTGCTATCATCTTTATGCTTTTGACACCAAAGCCGTGCCCGTCACGGTTTCCCTGTGGTTGACCATTTTCCATTGCAACCTGGCCTTCGTAATTATTCTTTAGCTGAATTAGCATATTTCCCTTGTGGAGATGGCAGCTTACATATACTGTTTTTGAATCTGTATTCTTGACAGATGAGGCTGCAGCTATAGCGTTCTCCAGCCCGTTGGATAGTAGCGAGCAAATCACAGTTTCAGAGATGGAAAGTTCCCGTGGCAGGTCTGCACTTACCGAAAAGGAAACGCCTAGGCTTTTTGATTTTACCGCAAATGAGGAGAGAATCAGATTGACTGTATTGTTCTCACAATAGCGCGTAGGGGTAAACTCTTCAATATCTTCCTGGGCAACTCTCACGTATCTCTCCGCCTTTTCAATATCTCCATCAGATAGATACCCAGCAATCAGGGCCAGGTGGTGCCTCATGTCGTGACGGTAAATTGTGGTCTGCTCCTGTGTGGTTTGCAGTGTAGATAACTGATGTTCTGCACTACTAAGAAGCATTGATAAAGCAATCTTTGCCCCCTGCAGGGCTTCTTTTTCACTAGCGGTTTTGGCGATATCCAGAATAAGAACATATGAAATCAGTGTGATAATGAAGACAAGAATACGCAATAAAAAAATGCCTGTGGACATGATTGAGGAGAAGTTATATAACCCCAGCCAGTAGTTGGCTACATAATAAGCTGATGGGAGAAGGCAAAGCTTAATTAGGCTTAGGCTGCTATAGTATTTAATTAGATAGTTGAAATTCGTTTTGAAGAATCTGTAAATAACCAGTAATACAGCTGTACACACTGCAGTGTATAGAATAATTAAGAAAAGCGGATGAGGATCTTTGACAACTTGTGAGACGATTGTCAGTAGCACATTGGCTGGATAAATCAGAAAAACAGCGGTAAACAAGGCAAATATCACTTTAATCGGTGATGTCCGGGTTGCTATCAAAAAAACAAAGTAGATAGGGATGTGAACGAAAAGTACATAGAACTTCATGTGCTGGTCCACCGGTAAGACCAGGGAGAGGGCCATATTCGCCACCAGAACCAGCGTATTTCCAACCAAGAATATTCTGCGCCGGGTGAGATGCAAGTTCTTAATGCTAACATCTAGTAGAAGCATCTGTGCGCAAATCCCAAACAGGATGGTCATTCCTAAAAATAAGCTTCGGAAAACAGCCACTATCTCACCCCTTTTTCTTCAAAGAGGTGCTTCAAGTATGCCGCTCGCACCTCCCCATAGTGCAGCCGAGAAATCGGAACCGATTTCCCTGTAGAGGTAATAATCCCATTGGGGCCAACTTCACTGGTATACCACAGGTTAACAAGATAAGAGCGATGAACCTTGATAAACTCCGGACGTGAGAGAAGCTTAGCTTCAATAGCAGATAAAGTTGAATTTACCTCACGGACACTGCCATCGGAAAGATGGAAAAAAAGTGTTTTGTTCATAACCTCCACAAAAACAATGCGGGAAAACAAGATATGAGAAATGCTTCCTTTTGCTTTTATCGTCAAGCCCTCTTGAGGTTTTTGATCCTCTTTGACAAGTTCGTCCAGCACAGTGTAGAGCTTTTCTTTTGATACCGGCTTGAGAATATAGTTATATGCCTTGACCTGGTAGCTTTCAACAGCGAACTCTGGTGAGGAAGTAAGAAAGATGATTTTTGTTACTCCATCAAACTCCCGTATTTCATAAGCGGCCTGTAGTCCACTAAGTCCGGGCATCAATATATCTAACAACAGAACATCGTAATCTGCGTCCCCACTCTCCAAGGTGGAGACAAGCTCTGCAGCGCTTTGAAAGGTTTTGTATGTAAGAAGCATATTCTTTTCCAGTCTGTAGTTGTCGATAAGAGAGGAGATTCTTATGAGCTCCTGGGCATTATCATCACAAATTGCAATTTTCAAATCAACCTGCCCTCCCTTTATTGTGTCTGTCTCAGTTTAAGTCACATTTTGTTATTATAACATTGAGTTTTCCCTTTTTCCAGCTCCAAGTGCATTTCAGGGCGGAATCTCATACATTTCAGGCAAACGCCGATTGCTTAAGAGAAAAGTGGTAAAAAAACGCTGAACAGTTATGACAACTGTGCAGCTTTTTCGTTTTCTCCTGCTTTTATACCAAAAGTGATAAGGTGAGAAAATATTTAACTTAGTACTATAAAATGTAGCTATTTATGGTATTATTAATAAAATGTTCAGATACCTTAGAGGATGATTTAACTCTCAAGGGGCCTGGAAATATATATACGAAAGAAGGGTTTTCAATTGTATCAGGAATACTATGAAAAGTTGCCGGATGTTGACCTGTATCTTAAGCGCATAGGCATGAAGCGACCCACTTCACTTAATAAGGAGTATTTAGACGAGCTTGTGCTCGCTCACCAATGCTCAGTGCCATTTGAAAACCTTGATATTTACGACTTGCGTAAACCGATATCGATTATCCCTCGGGATATTTTTGAAAAGGTTGTAGTAAGAAAACGTGGGGGATATTGTTTCGAGTTAAATGGATTATTCGTATTGCTACTTCAAGCTTTGGGCTATGACGCGTATTCCTGCCCGTGTAGGGGGGCGCGCCCGGGCATGGTGGTTCCATCGCCGGTTCGACATAGAGGAAATATTGTCCGCCTGGATGGGGAATATCTATTTTGTGATGTGGGCTATGGCGGACCGATGCCTCCAGGGTCAGTTGTTTTGGAAGATGGGACAAGACAAATTGTTGGCGGAGAGACTTTTTGGTTCGAGCGAAAAGATGAATTTACTTGGCTTCTGAGGAGACTAACAAAGGGTATAATCGACATGGGGATGTCGGGCATAACTGATGGTAACAATGAAATTCAAGAAGCAAATGTACTGTACATATCTCAAGCTCCATGGGAACCCATCGACTTCATCTTAGTGAATAGAGAATGTTCGGAAGGAGATAATGCAACATTTGCTCAGAGACGTATGCTCAATCTTCGTCGAAGGGATGGACATATTGCATTAACTGGAAATCTGTTCACTAAGGTCAAAAATGGCGTTAAGGAGTCACGTGAGATTACTGACGAGGAAGCGATGAGACTTATTAAGGACGAGTTTGGCCTAATAATATAGCCCAATATTATAGTCCAATATTATAGCTAAAATATAGAGCAAAGGATTTCATTGACAAAAGTGCCAGAATCGGGGAGAATACATTTAAGGACAATGTTTGCCAGTCTTACTATGTTGGGCAGACATTGGAGAAAATTTGAGCCACTGGAGGATAAGAAATGAAGAAGCTGAAAATAGCTGAAGGAATTCATATGCTCACTATGAATGTTGAGGATATATTATTTGAAGGAATTTGGGAGCTTGCTAACGGAGTAACTCTCAACTCATATATTGTTCAGGGAGACAAGACCGCAATAATCGATGGTGTAATTGGTTGGGATGGTGTTCCGGAAACTCTTTACAGGAGTTTAGAAGAGATAGGTGTTGAGCCTAAAGATGTTGATTATTTGATTGTCAACCATATGGAGCCGGACCATTCAGGTTGGATCTCTAGTTTCAGGAAAATTAAAGATGACTTTACTATTGTATGTACCGATAAAGCTGCAAAGATGGTAGCATCATTTTACGATGAAGATAAAATCAAGGTTGTGAAAGAGGGGGACACTCTGGACCTTGGAAGAGAAAAGGTGTTGAGTTTCCATCCGGTAGCAAACGTTCACTGGCCTGACACAATGTACACGTATGAGAGAGACACAAAGACTCTCTTCTCGTGTGACATGTTTGGCACCTTTGGCAGGATGGGTGACCACTGTTTCGACGACGAGATGACACCGGAAGAGGTGGACTTCTTTGAATCAGAAGGAATAAGGTATTATTCCAACGTAATGACTACTTTCACACCTAGTTTGAGAAAAGCAATCGAGAAAGCAAAAGAGCTGGATATAAATACTATAGCACCTGGTCATGGGCCGGTTTATAGAAAGAACATTCAAAAGATCATAGACGACTACTCCAGGTATTCTCAATATGCTGAAGGTGCAGGTAAGAATGAAGTCACCATTCTGTGGGGATCCATGTACGGAATGACCGAAAAAGCAGTTAGCCACGTTGAATCCATACTTCAAAGAGAAGGTGTAAAATATAACAAGCTTCAAATGCCGCTGGACAGTGATAGTGAAATGGTCGCAACAGTTTTCAAGTCTGCCGGTATAATCATTGCAGCACCAACATATGAGTACAATCTTTTTCCACCGGTTGCAGCAGCTCTAGATGAACTCGGGAGGAAGAAGATAACGGGCAAGTCGGCATTTAGGTTTGGATCATATGGATGGTCAGGCGGTGCAGAGAAGGAACTGACTGAGATAATCGAAAGAAGAAGGATGAAGTGGGATTTTGTCGAATCAGTGGAGTTTGAAGGAGCTCCAAAGGAAGAAGACCTTAGTAAGGTTGAAGCTGGTGTGTTGGAACTTTTAGAGAAGATGAAAGATAAGGTCGTAGACTAAGGTTTGCTACTTGTCTGAGTTAGTGGTTCGAGAATGGGTACCTTGATAATATGCTCCTTTGGGATGTTCTTCATCGACCACTTTCTCATATTGGCCTATTTCCCAATGCAAAACAAAAGCTAGACCGATTCTCAGGGCGGCTGTACCGAATAAGACGATCAAATGGGGTATCGTCTTGATGACGATACTTGAGATGATCTCAGCTGCCAGCAAAAAGCCTAAGCTCATGTTTAGGCCTTCTGCGATTATCAGTGAAACTCGCATATTATTAAACTTAAATCCGCTTTTTACAAAGGTGTATAAAGCTTTTATTCCAGATAAAACAATAATTAGTATGGAAACTAACTCAAGTACGAAAGAGATATATTTTGCTACTGTTTCTATGAAGATTTCCAAATGAACTCCTCCTTTATTTTGAAGCATTGACATTGGACTATATGGGTTAATTGTCCTCATTTTATTAGTAGCGGGGAAACATGTCAATGCTTCATTTCCCCTTTATTAGACATAATTTTCAAGAGAAGCAGCAGGGAGATAACTCCCTGCTGTAAATTTTGGTGTGAGTCAATTTTACGTCTGTGAGATCAATATTCGTACAGCTTAATTCGAAGGACTGAAGGCTCAGAGCCGAACCTGTTAAGCATCAGTTCATCGCCGTTTAGAATCCTTCCCCTATGCCATTTATTATCAATGAAAGAGCCCTCTTCCTTAGAAAGAGTTCCTACATTGCGTTTGGCGTTTGAATAAAACGAGATGTTACACATAACAGCGACTATGAAAAATTCATTAGGAGAGGCTTCAATTACGAAGCCACCTGAAACAGGATCGTTTGGGGAGGCAGGCTGGGCAAACGGGCCAGCTGATCCATAGGTTACTTTCAAGGAGTATTTGTCGAAGTGCAAGATGGTTCCTCTTTCATGATACTGAAGGAACCCTTTTATTCTGTCCTCGCGATGAGCTTCAAATATCAAGTCGTCCATATTCGATACTATAGAGTATGCCCTCGATAGCATCCTTCCGGCTTGAATTTTGTCCCCTCCCATAATAGACGGATCAATATTCAATCTACGCAGTTCCTCTTCGTTTAGGCCTGCTACCCCTTTCATCAGATCTTCAATACCGAAAGGCGCAAAGCACATTGCGTTATGTACACCGACAGCGTAGAACAGGTTGGGGACGCTGTCTTTAGTGGGACGCGTCTCGGGTATAAACAGGGGGTTCCCATCTGATGCATACTCATCGCACACATCCCGGTAGTTTTCTACATAAATATCAGGTGCGAAAAACGATATAGTGGGAGCGATCAGTCTCCACATTTTTCGGACTTTAAATACAGGCCCTCCGGTAGGATACTGACCTGGTCGGTCAGGGAATTGCACTAACCACGCATTCACATAGTAAATGATCTTATGCTCCTCGGCGCCCGCTCTTGCAATAGTCTCAACGGCTCTTGCGAACCAGTATGCCATAAACAACTCGTCTGCGTCATCGCCAAAAGCTTCCTCCCAAGTACCGGTCTTGCCATACTCTTTGGCCACTTCGTCCGGAATCGAGCTGTTGAAAGCTTCCTGCGACATAGGCAAGTAATCTCTGCTGCTGCCAAGAATCCCGATTTCATTTTCTATCTGGACTGCTATGACGGTCTCACCTTCGGGGTCAATTTCATGAATATGTCTCATTAACATGCGGAAAGCTTTTGCGTCAGCTTGTACCGCAGTCTCGCTAAGCGGTGAAACGGATTGAAGTGTAACACTTCCTTTTGTGAACACCGCTTCTTCATCTACACCGTTCGTCATCATATAGGGAAAGCGGTCCCTATCCAGCTTAGCCCATTGCGGAATGTATGTTGATTCACTGTTCTTCCACAGTCCGAACCAAAGTAGTGTTAATGTAACTCCTTCTCTTCGGGCCTGAGTAATCAATCCGTCCACCAACGAAAAATCAAATACGTCTTCCTCCGGTTCAACGCATTCCCAGTATACAGGTGCAATTACATTGTTCATGTTCAATGGTCTCAGTGATGGCCACACCACGTTTTCCATGTAGTCAAGGCTGGAAGCACTGGAATTGTGGATTTCACCGGACAGTAGACGAGTCCGCTCTCCGTTCACGTAAAGCTCGCTGTTTTTGCCAGTTCCAATTATGTAGGGTAGTGGCATATTTGATCCTCCTCGTAGTATTGTGTCGGTCATTTCTATTTGAATTTCTATTCTATTGTTTTTGCACTTTATTGTCAATATCAATATTCGATACAACGATTGTAACCAGACCATCGTCGGGGAGTTGACGAAACGCACCCACAACATGTAAAGTATATATTGGTGTCACCCACTGAAAAATATTATTACGAATACTAAGGAGAGTTCA
>JAAYOS010000017.1 GCA_012520195.1 Clostridiales bacterium
ACAGGTGTTTCACCTGAGATAAGTGAATATATTTCTAGCCTTGAGAAGACGATAGAAGATCAAAGTAAACGCATAGATAATCTCACGGAAATGCTGTCTAAGCGCTTACCCTTTTACCCAAGGGTGCGCCCAATTTTTGAGCGCTTACCTTTATCTGAAGTTCGGAATTAGTGTAACAAGAGCCACGGCAACCGAGATTTTCCCGGTTGCCGTGGTTCTTGTACAATGTTTATTTGAACAGCAGTCCCATGAAGTTTCGGATACTCTTTCGCCAGACTGTCCATTCATGATACCCTGGGCATTCATAGTATACACTTGGCACACCCGACTTGCGCAAATACTCCATATTTTCACTAATCTGCGGATAAAGCCTTGTCTCATCAGTTCCTACAGACATATAGAACAGCTTTGTTTTTCTCTTAAATATCTCGGAATTTGCTATTACGTCGCGACAGTCGCACCACCGGTACCAGCGGTCATCGAATGACCCGGATAGCATCCCCACATACCCGAACATACCCGGGTTATTACACGCAGTCTGTGCGCTATGGTATGATCCCATGGAGAGACCGGCTATCGCGCGCATATCAGAATCTGGTATCACACGGTAACGACTTTCGATAAACGGCATACAGTCGCGCGTCAGAAGACTGTCGAAGTCGCCAGCAAGGAACTCGCCCGGATTGTCGTAGTTGATATCGTAAAGATTATTCATCACGATAATCATCTCTTCACATCCGCCCTCCGCAATGAGGTTGTCGGCGATATAGTTAATCTTTCCCTGCCAGATCCAGCAAGCCTCTGTCTCACCTCCGCCGTGGTGCAGGTATAGCACAGGGTACTTCCTGTTCACATCCGTTGCATAGGATGGTGGGGTATAAATCCAGCAGTTCTTGACCTGACCGGTCTTTGAGGACTTAAAAATCTCCATGTGGATAGTCCCGTGATCAACGTCGCGGTAGATATATGTGTCATCGTTAGGGTCCGGAACCTCAAAGAAGTTCATCGACCCGTGGCTGCCGTAGCCGTATGGTGCCTGCGGATTTGACACATTCGTACCATCTACTATGTAATAGTGGTAATGAAAGCCCGGTGTGATGTTTTGGACGGTCACGGACCAATTACCTTCGCTGTCTTTTGTCATAGCAATCGGTTCACTACCAAACGCGCCTCCGGTTCCACATACGGACACACTTTGTGCATCCGGTGCATAGAACGTAAAAGTAACGTTGCCATCGTAATCCGCGTCGACGCCCTTAGGTGACGGATAATGCTTAGGTCCTTGATTGCCGTAGAGACGCATTTGCATATACGCGGGTGAAAAGAACATGGAGAACGATTCATATGCAATATTTAGTGGCTTACTCATACATACCTCCGGTTCATTATATTCAAGATATTCAAGATTCTTATGACTCCTTTTTCGCCCAAGGCCCAACATTGGCTCTGTAAGCAAAAGAACTGAGGCTGTCGCCAATTTCGCCATTCATGTACCCATTTCGCAAGAAATTGAAAACCCCATCCTCGTTCGGACCAATCATCTCTGGTGTATCGCCGAAGCGCATTGCACCACGTTGATCGGAGGTGTAGGCCTTCCATTCCGGCATAGGTGTGCCGTCGGCATCAAGGCCGTTCGGGTTTCCTGTCTTTGCGAAATTCGTCCAGTAGTTACACATTTGACGAGCAAGATCGTAGTGCTTGCCGGTGAAGGGACGCCAGCATTTAGCGAGCGTTTCAAAGGCAAACCATAGATCGGAGGAGTGAAAAGAGCCAGGGTTATCCCAACCTGGGATCTCTGGATCAAAAATGTAGTAGTAAGCGTCGCTCGTCTTGTTTGCGCTGTTGTAATCAAGCATTAGGACGTCGCCAAGCTCGAAGCTGTTGTAGGTCCCTTTTGCTTTCATTTCCTCAATGGTCGAAGAGCCTTTCTTTATGAGGGATAGGTATTCTTGAGCTTTATCACCAAACGTCGATTTGGCGTATTGCTCAAGTTCCTCCAATGTATCTCCCTTCGGAATCACGGCAAATTCATCAGCTGTGTTGCCTGCCATGATAGGAATGTTGTTGCGGGTGTTGTTCTTAAAGAAATTGACGGGATAGTCGGGCATAAAGTTGTCACCAATAATAGTTCCCCAGTAATAAAGAGCTCTGTTCGCACTGACTTCGTAGACCTTCTTCGCGTCGAGTTTACGGGCTTCTTCAAGTGTCTTTACGCCTAAGGCATCGAAAAAGCGAATGCCCTGTTGCTCTGCGTCCGCGAGTTTGAGGCCGAAGGAGGATGGAGGAAATACTCCACCGCTACTGTGAAGTATTGCTTTCTGGAACATACCCTTGTTTGTGGGGGAGGCAACCTGTGACATAGTGCTGCCACCTCCAGCGGACTGACCAAAAACCGTAATATTGTCTGGATCTCCTCCAAACGCAGCGATGTTACGCTTTACCCAAAGAATGCCGGCCTGCTGGTCGAGATGACCGAAGTTGGCGGGTTTTTCAGGATTCTCGGCGGTAATTTCGGGGTGACAGAGGAAACCAAAGACGTTGAGGCGATAGTTGACAGTGACGAGGATGACACCGCGCCGCGCTATGCGCTCCCCGTCAAATTCCATTTCGGAGGGATAGCCGCTCATCAGTCCTCCGCCAAAAATCCACACCATAACAGGCATCTTTTCGTCCCCTGTTTTGGCATTGGTCCATATGTTTAGCTGCAGGCAGTCTTCACTCATCGGATGGTCGGGGTCGACGTGCCATTCACGGTCATAAAGTGCGTTTGGGTCTGCCTTGATCGGCGCCTGCATCGCCATGGGCCCGAACTGATAGCATTCGAGCACTCCGTCCCAA
>JAAYOS010000195.1 GCA_012520195.1 Clostridiales bacterium
GAGAAGTGCTACCGTTTGTTCGAAGGTATGAGCGAACAGTGCGAGGTCTGTGCGGTTCGGACTGTCTTCTCGACGGGGGAGGTCACGAGAATAGAGAAGTACGTTCCGTATCGTGGGCGCTGGTTCGGTATTGTAGCCCAGCCGGTGAAAGATGCATCCGGCCGGGTAACACATGCGCTCGAGAGCTTCACCGACATCACCGAGCAGAAACAGGCTGAGGCGAAACTCCATGCTGTCATGGAAAGAGAGCATTTGAGAGCCACCGAACTGGATGCGACTCTTGCCTCGATCGCATCGGGCGTCATCATCTACGATACCACCGGGGCTATTGTCCGGGTGAACGAAGTGGTGCGTGAGATGATCGATAGAACACCGACATCTTTTGATCCAATCCGCTTTGAGGAGCGTCAGGCGGGTTTTGGAGTCCTGCGGGAGGATGGGACGCCGCTCTCTCTCGAGGCGACCCCCTACTACCGGGCGCTGCACGGAGAGACCGTGCAGGGAGAAGAGGTGATGGTTACCCGCCTGGACCGGGAACCGCTCTGGGTGGACACGTCGGCAGCTCCTATCCGCGACGGCAGCGGTGCTATCGTCGGAGCCATTGCCATCCTCACGGATATCACCGGGCGCAAACGTGCGGAAGAAGCGCTCATACGCCACACTGAGGAGCTCACCCGGCTTCACTGCGAACTGGAGGTCGCGAATCGGGAGGCGAATCTCTACCTTGACATCCTCACCCACGATATCGGCAACACCGAGAACGTTTCCAGGCTTTACACCGACCTGCTGCTCGACACACTCGATGGCGAAGCTGCCGGATACCTGGGGAACCTGAAGCGGAGCATCAACAAGAGCATCGAGATCCTGGGCACCGTCTCCACTATCCGCCGGATTCATCAGGCCTCGTTGGAGCTTAAACGGACGGATCTCGATAGAGCAATCCAGGGAGCGATCGAAAATTTCCCCACCAGCGCTGTCCACTATAACGGGACCTGCCATCAGGTCCGGGCAAACGACCTTCTTTCGGTGGTCTTCAACAACCTCATCAGCAATGCCATCAAGCACGGCGGTCCTGATGTCGAGGTCGCGGTTCGGGTTGAGGAGCTGAACGGTGAGGTGCAAATTTCGGTTGAGGATACCGGTCCGGGCGTGCCGGATGAGGAGAAGGAGGCAATCTTCCACCGCTACGAGCAGCACAAACGGGGCGTCGGCGAAGGTCTCGGCCTCTACCTCGTGCAGATCCTGGTGGAGCGCTACGGAGGACGGGTCTGGGCCGAGGACAGGGTGCCGGGCCGCCCCGGGGAAGGAGCAGCGTTCCGGTTTACGATCAAACAGGCAGAAAGCCCACCCCTTTAGGGGTGGGATGAATACCGTCGACAACTAGATTTAAGCATACAACAAAGGTATACTATAATGCTTAAATCGTATCGGTATCGGCTCTCTCCAACAACATCCCAGGTCACTCTGTTAGAGCGGACGCTTGAGATTTGCCGATGGGTCTATAACGATACACTTGCATTGAGAAAGAACGCCTGGGAACAGGATCAGCGTTCGGTCTCCCTCTATGAGACCAACAAGATCCTGACAGAATGGAAGCGCGAACGGCCTGAACTGAAACAGGTTCATTCTCAGGTTCTTCAGAATGCCCAGATGCGTATCGATCTTGCATTCAAAGCCTTCTTCCGACGCTTAAAGTCTGGAGAAAAACCTGGCTATCCCCGATTCAAGGGGAAGGGTCGATACGACAGTTTCGCGTATCCCCAATCTGGGTTTGTTCTTAATGAAGATCGTCTTCACCTCGCAAAGATCGGAGATCTCCGGGTTTTCCTCCACCGTCCAGTCGAAGGGACGATCAAGACGCTCACGATCCGGCGGTCGGCAACCGGGAAATGGTATGCCTGCTTCTCGGTCGAGTATGAACCCAACCCGGCCCCGCAGAAGGAGACCACAGTCGGGGTCGATGTCGGTCTGGAGTCCTTCGCCACGTTCTCAAACGGCGAGAAGATCGAGAATCCACGGTTCTTCCGCACCGACGAGAAGGCCCTTGCGAAAGCCCAGAGGAAACTCTCGAAGGCAGAGAAGGGCACCCCTGAATGGAAGAA
>JAAYOS010000144.1 GCA_012520195.1 Clostridiales bacterium
AGTACTGTGTCTAAACGCAAATCAGAGGTTGCTGACTTCATCTCTAAGGGCGTAGCGAGCGCATATATGTTCGGTAATTTGCTGCCGTTCAAGTGCTGAGGATGACAAGCTTTCTGTCTGCGATGCAGCCTGGGGCGGAGACTTGCCAAATGGACAGTATTCAGCAGCAATGCCCATGAGTTTGACCTATACACCGGAAGAATCTGATGTGATGTCCAGACTGGGTAACGATATTATGACCTATGTACAAGAGCAGATTCCTCGCTTTATAATGGGTATTCGCCCAATCTCTGAATGGGATGATTTCGTTTCCGCGCTTCAGGATGACATGGGACTCGACAAGGTCACAGAAATAGTTAATGCTTCACTCACTCGTTACAACAACAGGTAAAGTATTCTTGGATATTCAGACTAAAATGCCAGAATTATAGTTTCTCCTGGATACAGAAGCACTGGAAAGGAGTCGCTTATGCAAAAATACCCGACGTACCATAAAAACTATGAGAACGCACCCCAAGACGACATGGAGTTCCGTTTTGCTGTTATGTCACGAACTGTTCCCTCTATTATCCGCAAGGGTTATGCATTTACAGGCTGGTACGCAGAACCAGAGTGTAAAACAAAGGTTGAGCCGGATCCCTATGCAGAAGCAGATTATTACGCCGGCTGGAGACCATGGACGGATGAGGAGCGGGAGCGGTATGAGAATTATATCGAAGTGATAACCGAAGCGAAGTACATAATTGCCCGTCCAAAGGCGTACACTTGGGAAAGCTTCCTGCCGTTCTTCTTCTACGCCAACAAGCTGATATTTGAGTATGAACGGTTCAGCCGTCCCCTTGACGATGATGCTGACCGCCTACTTGCCGGACTTGCTACTACGAAGGAGAAGCTGATTCAAGTTATGGATCCTGAGAAAAGCATCTGGTATATATGGGGCAATAACGGCGAAAATATGCCACAGGAGAAAGATGCGGCTGATTACGATTATTTCTACCGCTTTGACTATCCCGGTTTCAAGCCTTGCATAGTCCCATTTATGCTGCCAGATCAGTCGAAGGTAAAGGGCAATATAGTGGTGATCGCGGGCGGAGGTTTCTCGCTGCGGTGGAATCAAACAGAGGGTTACTGTGTGGCTGAGGAGTTCAACAAGCGTGGCTATAACGCTTTTGTTCTACAGCGTCGCCTTGTTCCCTCGCCAAGACTGGATGCACTTCTCGACTTGCAGCGCGCTGTACGGTACCTAAAGTATAATGCAGAGAAATATGGTATTGGTGCCATCGAGCACATCGCAACCAACGGCTATTCAGGTGGCGGTGGTACGATAATAGGTGCTCTCGAGGAATGCTATGGATTACGTACTCCGAATGAGTTTTATCCCGATTATGTATGCGACGAGATTGACCTCATCAATTCGGATTACGATGCAGCACTTCTGATTTACGGAGGTTTTGCTCCCAGACAAACCGGAAACAAGAATCTTCCTGCGATTTTTGCAGCAGTTGGTGCGCGTGATTCACTAATCCTGCGCGACGGATTTGCGCGTTTCGAACCCTTCACAGATCTCTTGTGCAGTAATCCTGAGATCGATCTTGAACTGCATATTTTCGCCGGTACCGAGCATGGTTTCGGAACGGGCTACGCTGTGGTCGAGCAGCTTTATTCGCCCTCCGTCGCCTACATAGGTACCGACCGATGGATGGATCTCGCAGATGACTTCCTGCAGGTGCGTTTCGGGCTCATTCCTCGAATCTATAAGAAGGGTTGTCGACCGGTTCCGATGTACTAATTCCACTAGCTTGCTTAGTCAGAAGTTCTAGCATATACCCTTCAGTGGTAAAATTTATGGGCTGTATCACAGTGGACACTAAGTTCATGTCGATACGGCCCATAGCATTTTTATGTGAGATATCTAGTTATTCAATAAGATATTCAATAAGATATAATGTGGAAATGCGATGTGAAAATATGCGGTCTGTCTGGGTCAGACGTATACTCTGCAAAGAGGAAGACACATATTATGCGAAAAATGCGCAGAAATCGAAGTAATGTGTGAACGGTGAAGAGGAAATCCCCTCTTTTATGCG
>JAAYOS010000145.1 GCA_012520195.1 Clostridiales bacterium
GGCAACTGTACTTTCTGTAACAGAAGCTGCATAGAAATGCTTGGATACAATGACGAATCAGAGTTGCTTGGAAAAAATATGCATGATCTTATTCACCATACCCGCAAGGACGGAACTCCTTTATCTGCTAGTGACTGCATAATTCAAAGAACCTTCACAAATGGCAAAGGAACCCGTTCAGATAATGAAATCTTTTGGCGCTCCGACGGTACTTACTTTGACGTGGAGTACTATTCATACCCGCAAATAAAGAACGGAGAAATCATAGGTTCAGTAATAACCTTTATGGACATTACCGAGCGTAAACAGAGAGAGGCTGAGATACAGTACCTATATTTCTACGACCCCTTGACTGGGTTGCAGAACAGAAGAGGGTTTGATGAGAACCAGGCGAAGGTCGATATACCGGAGAACTTGCCACTGTCAATAATCTTTATAGACTTAAATGAGTTGAAGCTCACAAACGATATATTCGGACATCTCGTCGGCGATGAACTCCTTAAGAAATCAGCTGATGTCTTGAAACGTCACTGCAGAAAAGATGATATAGTTGCCCGTATCGGCGGGGATGAGTTTGTAATGCTCCTCCCTAAAACTGACGAAAAAAAGGCAAAAGCAATTACAGCCGAAATTAAGGCCTCATTTGAAAATGTTCGGGTGTCCGGAATTAAACTCAGCGTATCTATTGGACTGGACACGAAAAATAACATGGACCAGGCACTAGATGGAATCATGGCAAGTGCAGAAAATGCGATGTACAAGGACAAAGCGATGAATCGTACTGCTGTCAATAAGGGCATCATAGACACATTAATTGATGAGCTTCATGCTAAGAGTCCTAGAGAAAAAATGCACTCTATCTTTGTTAGAGAAATGTGCACCGACATCGGAACTGCTTTGCAACTACCCCAGACCGAAATAAGTAAGCTGAGCAGAGCGGGCTACCTTCATGACATTGGTAAGATCGTCCTTGACGATGACATACTATTAAAGGATACATTATCAGAAGACGAGTTTGAAAAAATGCAACAGCACTCCGCAGTAGGATTTCGGATCTTGAACCTCTTTGACGACACATTAGACTTAGCTGAGTATGTTTTCGGTCATCATGAGAGGTGGGATGGTAGCGGCTATCCGAGGGGCCTAAAAGGAGAACAGATCCCGTTGATTTCAAGGATTATTTCAGTGGCTGAGACATATGAGCGTGTGCTAAACAGAAGGAGTCTCCCTCTATCCGAAAGAAAAAAGGCAGCTTTGAAAGTCATAGAGGATGGTGCAGGATCACAATTTGACCCACATATCGTCGATGTAGTTCTACAACTTATGCAGTAAAGGTAATAAGTAAAGGTAATATAAAATGTCCAAACAAAGGGGCTTACACTTCGAACTTAAAGTTCTTGCTTAAAGTTCGAAGTGTAAGCCCCTTCCTCATATTCTAAGTATTCTTTTCGCCTCTGACAGTGGCAATACATTTGCGTAATAAAAACCCTGAATATAATCACATCCTGCTTTCTTAACTAATTCAGCAGTCAACTCATCCTCTACTCCTTCACACACAGTCCACAACTCCATACTACTTGCCAAAGCAATGATTCCTGACAGCAATCTATTGCCTTTGTCTGTTTTTGCCGAAACAACGATTTCCCGGGCAATTTTTATAGCGTCCACAGGCAGAATAGATAGGAGCTCAAATGAGGCGTATCCCGTTCCCATATCATCTATTGCTATGCCAAGCCCAAGCTCCTTACATTTCTCGATATTTTTGACTGCAACAGTCTGTTTCTCCACCAGAGAATCCTCTGTAACTTCAATAA
>JAAYOS010000146.1 GCA_012520195.1 Clostridiales bacterium
AAGTGCGACAATCTTTACACACCAGCAACTATTTTTAGCAACAAATAGCCATATTATACTTTTGGAGTCACTTTGTTTGTTTTTTATGTTCTTTTCCCAGAACACCATATATAGTTAATTTTATCAAGATGCACACTATATATAGTGTGTTTTAAGCAAAATAAAAGAGCCACATTTCTGTGGCTCTTTTATATATGGTTTTATACCAATTATCTCTTGGAGAACTGTGGTGCGCGGCGTGCTCCCTTGAGACCGTACTTCTTGCGCTCCTTCATTCTGGGGTCCCTTGTCAGGAAACCGGCCTTCTTAAGAGCTGGACGGAAATTCTCATCTACGTTGAGGAGTGCACGTGCAATTCCATGGCGAATAGCACCGGCTTGACCAGTTACTCCGCCGCCTGTAACGGTTGCCTCTATGTCAACCTTGCCGAGGGTATCGGTTGTGACAAGTGGCTGGCGTACAATCAGCTTGAGTGTGTCGAGTCCGAAATATTCGTCGATGTCGCGGCCATTTATTGTGATGCGGCCGGTGCCGTTAGAAAAGAGATGAACTCTGGCCACTGAGGACTTTCTCCGACCGGTGCCATAGAAATAAGGCTTCTTTGGTGTATACATTCTTCGCTACCTCCTTAGTCCTGTGCCCAAAGCTCAGGCTTCTGAGCGGCGTGTTTGTGTTCCGGACCCTTAAATACACGAAGGCGCTTAAGAGCCTGCGCGCCCAGTGTGTTCTTGGGAAGCATGCCCTTAACAGCAAGATTCATAGCGAAGTCAGATCGTTCATCCATCAGTTTGCGATACTTAACCTCTTTGAGTCCGCCAATCCATCCGGAGTGACGGTAGTACTTCTTGTTGTCGAGCTTGTTGCCTGTCAAGATTGCTTTGTCTGAGTTGATAATAATCACAAAATCCCCGCAATCGACATGGGGAGTGTAGGTGGGCTTATGCTTACCTCTGAGAATATGTGCGGCTTTTGCTGCGGTTCTGCCGAGTGGCTTTCCTTCCGCATCAAGGATGTACCATTTGCGTTCAACGGTCTCCTTTTTTGCCATATAGGTGGACATTAGGATTTTCCTCCGTTCTGAAATCGGTTAATATAGTAATTATCTAAAGTAAGGTTATGAATTATCCCGTCTGCTCCCGTCCGCGGATAAGTGTTGACCTTACTTGCTTCTTCCATTATCATGTTTACGTAGAAAAAGCGCGACACTAAAGTTTATACCATATTCGTGGCAGGATGTCAACACCAGTTTCGAAATATTTTAATTTACCCGTATAATCCCTTAATGAAGCTCTGATATCCTCCGATTTGCTCTTATTTCCTACATCCCCGTTCCAAATATCTAAAGGAGTTCAATCCTATGAAACGTCTATTGAGTCGGATTCGCAGATGTGTTGATGATTATAGTATGATAAGCCCCGGTGATAAAATAGCAGTAGGTGTATCCGCCGGGAAGGATTCCCTCTCGCTTCTCTGGTCGCTTGCGCAGTTACGTCGTTTTTACCCGATCCCCTTCGAATTAAAGGCAATTACCCTCGACATGGACGGTGGTGACACAGACTTCAGTCCAGTTTCCGCATTTTGCGACTCCCTCGATGTCGAGCACATTGTGGTCCCAACTAATATAAAGGCAATCGTATTTGACGTAAGAAACGAGACTAACCCCTGCTCCCTGTGTGCAAAAATGCGTAGAGGTGGGGTAAATAATGCCGCCATCGCTAACGGCTGCCACAAGGTCGCATTGGGACACCATTATGATGATGCAGTCGAGACCTTTATGATGTCTCTTCTTTTTGAGGGTAGGATTGCCTGTTTTCAACCTGTCACATATCTCGATAGAAAAGACGTCACTGTTATAAGGCCAATGCTCTATGTTGAAGAGGCACAAATCAGAAATGCAGCAGAAAAGCTAAGCCTTCCGATTTTAGAGAGCACATGCCCCATTAACGGTAAAACAAAGCGACAGGAGGTTAAGCTGCTGCTAGAGGAGCTCTCAGAAAGGTACCCCAATATTAAGAGCAAGGTTTTTGGAGCCATGTCGCGGTTCCCGCTAAAGGGCTGGGAGGAGCACAAGAAACAACCGCTTGACTAACAACACCAGAATACTACGATTTAAGCCAACTACCCCCTCAACCTGTTAAGCTCCAGCCAAGTCAATATTTCATCGGCAATATCCTTTCGGCACTCCTCATTGATCATGTCGTGTCGAAGACCCTCCCATTCACGGTATGTGCATAACTTACCTGCAGCCGCTGCAAATTCCCGGCTGCCCTCTACACTACATATACCGTCCCTTGTTCCGTGCATAAGCAGTATTGGTGGCCGATCTATATCCGTTTCTTTCAGAATAATTTTCGCCCATTTTAGGCAGCCTGCGATCGTACCCGGCGTTATAAATGGGTGGCAAAGTTTGTCCGGCTTTGCGCTCGGCGGAATAAGACTACCCGGGTGAAACGCCTTTTCCCGCTTCACCCCGCTTTTAAGCTGTTTTTCTGGTAAGATGACCGACGCAACTATTGATAGACCATAGGCAAGCATTGTCGGTGGTTTGACGAGGCGTATCCAGGGGGAGGATGCTATATACCCTTTTACACTCGCTCTATCTCGGGCTATGCGGTATGACAGGGTAATATTTCCGCCCATTGAATGTCCCATGAGAAATATGGGGCTTCCCATCTCCTCCCGCGCGACATAGTCGATAAAGGTGTCAATAAGCTTGTAGAGATCGCTCCTTCTTCCTACATGACCCCTAATACCAGGAGACTTCCCATGGCCTGGAAGATCAACTCCATATACTGAGTATCCCTGTTTGGCCATGTATTCGGAAAGTTCCTTATATCTCCCAAAATGCTCGCCTATCCCATGAATAAAAGCAATTACCCCAAGGCGCTTTTCAGACACAGCTTTATAACCATGGTAGGATACGTTTTCCCGCACCAGCTCGAACTCTTGCAAAGGTTTCACTCCGTTTCTCTTATCCATAGCCAGATATTAATCAGAGGCTTTTTGTGGTCCTAACATATCCGGGTATGGTAAAATAGTTATGATTATGCTATAATAAGGGTAGCAAAAAGCAAATGCCCGGCAGAGCAAATTCGGCTGTGCCGCGGCCGTTAACGCGGCACCCGCAGACACCCTAATCGGGTAGAGCGGCAAACGGAGGTCACTATGAAGTTCACTTTCAACGCCAAAAGGGTAGAAATTAGCGAAGACCTTATGAACTATGCAGAGAAGAAATTTGGCAAGCTAGACCGCTACTTCAAGAATGACTCATCCGCACACCTCGTCTTTTCCTCAGAACGGGGAAGAGATACCGTAGAAGTCACAATCTATCACGATTCCATGATTTTTCGCTCTAGGCAAACAACACAGGATTTTTACTCCTCGATCGACCTGAGCGTAGAGGCTCTTATCAGGCAGATCCATAAAAACAAAACAAGGCTCGAAAAAAGGCTTCGCAAGGGCGCATTTGAACGTGAGGCAGGTGCTCCAGATGCCCTTCAACAGCATGTTGAAGAGGAGACCTACGACATTAAACGAATCAAGCGCTTCGCAATAAAGCCAATCTCCCCGGAGGAGGCAATTCTCCAGATGAACATGCTCGACCATGAGTTCTTTGTGTTTAAGGATCAGACAAACGATGACGCGGTATCTGTGGTTTACCGTAGAAACGACGGTGGATATGGACTAATTGAAACCGAGTAACGGAAAACCCAGATAGACCACTCGCATAAAACTAAATATGCATTATCAGATCGACAGATCATTTTTGACTAAATAAGCTAAGGGCTTGTCTCCTAAAGACTTCGGTTTCTAAGAGGCAAGCCCTTGCTATATTCACAGCCAATGGAGATCTTGTATATTTTCCCCTACCTTTGAAATTCGACTAACGAAAAAGATTCAAAAAGCGTTCAAATATTGTCTCAGTCATGTTACTATCCGGTTTCTCCTTCGCAGGTTTCTTCGGCTTAATTGCTTCGGTACGCAACACTACCTGCACCTGTTCAACATCGTTCTTGGGGGAGTTTATAGACACAGCCTTGGCGTCGTTGTCACCGTCGGTGAAATCCGAAAGAGCTCCGGTGAGCGTTTTTATTCCTTTATAGAGTTCCTCCTGCCCATCAGCTAATTTCTCTGCGTTTTCAGGAATTACTGAGACCTCAGCCGATAGGCTATTAATGCCCTCGGAAAACTCTGATACACCTGCACGGAAAGCCCTTACGCCTGAGGCGAGTTGTGTGAAGTTGTCAGCTAACGCTCCCACTCCGCCTACATACCTTGCAGTCCCGTCTGAAAGGGCGCTGGCGCCCGCTGAGAGGCTTGTCACACCCTCTACATAGCTCCTCAGACCCTGCTCATACATTTCAAGCGACTCCACAAGCTCGCTGTAATCCTCTTGGGGAATTGATGCCGCTATCTCGGACATTCCTGCAAGTATCTGTTCCTTTTCCGTTCGAGACATTGTAGGGCTGTTTTGAATTGCATAAGCAATATTCTCGAGCCCCTCCACAAGGAGTCCGGC
>JAAYOS010000147.1 GCA_012520195.1 Clostridiales bacterium
GTCTTTAGCGGGTCGAGCGGGCGTTGGATATTCTCGTCTTCGTACATATCGAATCCGGGCCTTGGCTCTTCCTCACCGGGCGCGACTACGAGCTTTGTCCTGTCAGTGAGGCGGAAATCCAACACGTTGCCGTGATCCCAGTTACCCATGTACTGGGTTCCGTCTTCCAACAGATTGTCGTATCCGACTGCGGGGAGCATTATCTCGGGTACACGTCTCGTTATACGAATATGGTCGCGATTATGGACACAGTTTTCGTATTTGATGTTCTCAAGAAGCTCATCGAAAATCTCTTGACTCTTCTTGTATCCCGGTTTTGGTCCACCGGATGCAAATCCGCGAACCAGCTCCCAATCCTTTGGCAGATAGTAACCGACACATCTCGTTGAACCTGGGCGCTCCATCGCTGTCTTCCAGCACCATAAGTTATACCCAATGCCATAGTCGGCTGCCACTTCAAAGAACACGGCGTTAGATACTGGATAGCTTCCTCCCTCTCCAATCCAGATAGGGACGTTTAGCTCCATACCTTTTAGGATATACCAGTGCAACTCTCTCTTCTCCGGTGATGCGCCATAGATATGGACACTGATGCACCAGTTGTTGCACTCCGAATCATACTGGCGGTTGAAAATCTCATTAGACCTTGAGAACTTCGGCCCCTCCAATATGACCATATGTTTTTTATCATGTTTACGAATCACGGAGATCACTTCATCGTAAAACTCTTCAAGCTTTTGGACATACTGCTGGTGGTTTGGCAGACTTACAGGTTCATTCAGGATGTCGTATCCTCCAACGATCCAGCGGTCTGCATATCTTATCGCCAGCTTCTCCCAGAGTGCGATTGCCCGGTCCCAGCTCTCCTCATCCATAAAGAGATGTGGAGCGTTGTCGTATCCTCCGTCGCAGGCCGTTCCTGACTGACCGCCAGGTGCTGCGTGCAGATCGAGAATAGCGTAGATTCCATATTTTTCGCACCAATCAATTACGTCGTCGAGCATCTGGAAACCGTCTTCTAGCCAGCACATCCCCGGCTCTTCTGCAAGGAATGCCGCTGAATGTAGGGGGAGTCTAACCGAGTTCAGACCGACTTCTGCCATTGCCTTTATGTCTGCCTCGCCCAGATGGTTCCTATGCCATTTGGGCCAAAATTCCTCAGCATATTTCGTCCCGCAGAGCTCCCTGATGGTCTGGTCAAAAGTGCGTCGCCTATCCATACGTCGCGGTGGGATGTACTTCGGCGAGAAAATACCTCCCTTAAGCTCAATATCAGTTGGTGCACCAACCATGAATCCTTCTGGGTTTGTCCAGTTGCCGGCACCGTATCCGGTAAGGATAATCTGTTCGCCTTCTCCATTGACTATCTTTGTGCCCTCAGCACGAAGAAATCCTTTTACGCGTTCTCTACTAAATTTGTTCATGGTTGCGACTATCCTCCAGATTTGTTTTATCTGTTGTTGTAGCGGTCAAGTGCCTCCTGCTTCAACTCAATGCATCTGTCTATACTCATACCTTTGATCTCATTTAGATACTCGTTCCAGGTCTCATCGGTAATCTGTTTCTGACCTGCGATTACGTGGGCCTTGAACTCGGATACAAATGTTTCAATATCGAGGTACTTGGAAGTAAACTCAAAGCTCTCGTCAGCTGTAAGGTCTCCCTGCAGTGTACGGCTGTTAGCGATATCCCAATCTGAATCCCAAAGCTCTGTTGCCTTTACTGCTCCCTCAGAGAAAGTGTCGACTTCACGCTCGGTCATAACGAGGAAAGGCATAAGCATTGGGAATGCGTACGCGTTCTTCGCATCTCCAGGTGTGAGGTTATCAGGATTGTTCATTATAAGATCTGTAAAGACGGGCTTGCCATCAACGATTGTATGAGCTTGGCCTTCAATGCCATAGCTTCCAAGCAGTGAACCCTCTTCGGTAAACAGATAATCAAACCATTTAGTCATCAGGACCGGATCATCACAATCTGTTGTAATCGTGGCTGTCGCCCCCTGTAGAGTAGTCTCTGCTGAACCACTGTTGATATAGCGCTTGTCTCCCTCATTCAACTTTGTGTAAGGAAGAACTTTAATATCCAGACCATTTGCAACAAATACGTCGTAGAATGCAACAGTCATTGGATAAACTGCAAAGCTCTCGTTTAGGAACTCGCCAAAGTCGAGGAAGAAGTGTCTTCTTGTCATAAAGTCAGCGTCAATGAGACCTTCAGAATACCACTGTGCGACCATTTCAAGATATGCACGGTACTCATCAGTAATTGGTCCAAAGACTACTTTTCCGTCAACCTGTGTAAAGTTTGAATTCACACCGTAACCGGGGATCAGAATATCTTCAAAGAGGTACAACGGCTGCTTAGAAGTAGATCCCTTGAGCGCTGTGAGCATCTCGTGGAAGTCATCATATGTGGTTGGAGTCTTTGTATAGCCTGCAGCATCCATCAAGTCCTGTCGTGCGTAGTACCCGAGGTAGCACAGCTGTCTGTCGGTTAGCATCATACGGAAAGCTGGAAGATGTCCGGTATCAGTGTGCAACTGCTTGTAGACTGTCTCGTCCTTCTTAATGGTGTTCAAGAAGTTAGGAGCATAATTATTAACTAAGTCCTTCAGGTCGTGAATAATTCCGTCATCAATAAACTTGTCGAATCCCCCGACATAGTAAGTGGGGTCCAAAGTGACTATTATGTCTGTAAACTCATTGCTTGTGAACATCAGGTTCAGCGCCTCAGTTTCTCCACCTTCTGCGGGATGGCGCCAATCGATATGGATGTTAGTCTTCTCTTCGAGCTCTTTGAATACAGGATTGTCGTTAAGTTCCGTATAGAGCTGTGTAACGATAGCTGATGAGGTTATCCAGCCGGAAAATATTGTCTTTTCATCTACAAGTGGAAGAGACAGTTTGCCGTCGTCATCTCCTCCTTCAGTAGGTTCGCCTGTTGGCTCTGCGCTAGCGGTTGCAGTCGGTGAGGGTGAAGTAGTTGTATCTTTATCACCCGTCTGGCAGCCTGCCGCTAAAGAGAGAACTAGCAGCAAGAACAGAAGTACTGCAGTAATTTTCTTCATAAGGTTTTCTCCTCTCAAACAATTATATTCTTAAATGTTTATGCGTTTCTTCTCCTAGAGCAAAATCGGAAAAGTCGCCATAAATATCGTATATTATGTCACAGGTTTGTAAAAGCTGATGTTTGTCATCTATTCTGTCGATTTTTGCTTTCAAAACATACACATTAAAAACGAGAACAATAATCAGTTGCTAATTATTGTTCTCATTCGATTGTGGCGTTATTCATCATTAGATCTGCAATACAACCGCACTATATCTGCACTAAGTATCTTCTTCAA
>JAAYOS010000001.1 GCA_012520195.1 Clostridiales bacterium
CTGCGATATCTACACAAGCCTCATAAACGATAAAGGCCACCTCATGGCAACAGAGAATAGGTATAAAGCCAGAGCGAAAGTTGGCTCAGCACCTACGTACAGCTACGTATTATGCTTCGAGAGCAAAGATGAAGATATGAAGGCCATTCACGGCGTTGACGTTCCATTCTTCTTTGACAATGCAATATATGCGCCTGGAATCTGGAATGCTGATACCAGGGTTGGAGCAATGAAACTCTCCGAAGCGGCAGGAGCTGCGTGGGCAAACTTTGCCAGAACCGGAAATCCAAGCAACCCCGGTATGCCGGCATGGAAACCCTTTGATGATGTTAACCGCTACACCATGCTTATCGATGTAGAGAGCAAGCTAGTTAGCGACTACCGCAAAGAAGCCCGCGAATACATTACGAGATCAACCAAATAAGTGTTTTCCCGAGGAGTTACGCCGTAAAAAACCATAGGAAGAAACCAGAGGAGGAGGTTACTTATGGTAAAGACAGATGCATTTGCAACAACTAAGGCAGGTAAACTGCAGGGCGTATGTATTGATGGTGTATATCGTTTCCTAGGTGTTCATTATGCCGAGACAACTGCAGGTGAAAACAGATTTATGCCTCCGCAGCCCTTAATTCCATGGGAGGGCGTAAGACCGGCGCTTGACTATGTGGCAAAGTGCTGGCAGACGGACACACCTCGAATGGAAGACAAGGAAATTACCACAACTAAGTACTTTGTAAATCAGCAGAGGCTTATGGTCGGCAGCAGCGAGATGGGAACTGGACGCCAAACTGAGGACTGCCTTGCCCTAAACATATGGTCCAAAGGACTACGCGATGGGAAGAAGCGGCCTGTAATGGTGTGGTTCCACGGAGGAGGAAACATTGCCGGCGCCGCGGAAGCAGACTGGCATGACGGATACAACCTTGCGTTGAAGCAGGATGTGGTTGTCGTTACGATTGGACACAGACTTGGTATATTCGGATATATGTATCTGTGCTCCTTCAGCGAGAAGTATAAAAACTCCGCAAACTTAGGCCATCAGGACATGGTTGCTGCTCTCAAGTGGATCAATGAGAATATTGAAGAGTTCGGTGGAGATCCAGGCAACATAACCTTATTTGGTCAACCCGGAGGCGGTGGAAAGGTCGCTGCTCTAATGGCAATGCCATCTGCCAAAGGATTATTCCAAAAGGCCATTATCCAGAGTGGAGGTCATATGGCTAGTCCGCCCGAAGATGGCACCATGTATGCTAAGCAGTTACTGGATTTTCTGAACATTGACACCGATAATGTTGATGAGCTCCTAAAGATCCCACCTGAGGATCTAATCGAGGCATCCAGAGAAATCAACAGATCTAGAACTCTCGGGACATACTTCCAGAGTCCGGTTATCAATGACGGTGAAGTAATTAAGTACGATCCGTTTGATGGCGCTGAAGGTTCTGAGATGAGTAAGAACATCCGCCTAATTTCAGGTTATACCAAAGATGATGCTATGCTTCAGGCTCTGTTTAACCCAGTTTACTTTAGCTACACCTTTGACGAACTACCTGAAAAGATAGTCGAACGTGGTTACTCCGAAGAGAATGCTAAGAAGCTGATTGAAATCTACAAGAAGCTACTTGGTTCAGAGTGTACTGCGTGCGATGTTTATAGTAGTCTTCTTAACGATGAAAGCCATCTTATGAGAACCAAGCAGAGGTATGAGTCGAGAGCAAAGGTTGGCGCAGTGCCGATGTTCAGTTATGTTTTCTGCTTCGAAAGCCCCGATGAAGATATGAAGGCCATCCATGGAGTTGATGTTCCTTTCTTCTTCGACAACGCCATATATGCTCCAGGCCTCTGGAACGCAGACACACGCGTGGGTGCTATGAAGGTCTCTGAGGATGCCGCTGCAGCCTGGGCTGCTTTTGCACGAACCGGAGATCCGAGCAATCCCGCAATGCCAGTATGGAAGCCATATGATGAAGAAAACAAGTATACAATGCTAATCGATGTAGAGAGCAAGCTTGTAACCCACTACCGCGAGGAAGCTCTCGAAATAATCCTAGCATCTAAAAAATAAGGCCTATTAGGCTATCGATCAAAACAGGAGGGATGTTGGTGCAGCAACCTGCATGCCACATTCCTCCTTGTACGGATAACAACAATTATGAAACAGACGTGACCACTTAACAGAAAAGTTGATTTCTATCTGTCAAGGCGGCACATATATTTATAGTTGAGCGCAGTATAGGCTAAGCACCCGATAATGCGCGGTATCCAAAAAATATAGAAAGAAGCTGAGGGCTTGTCTATGCAAAAATGCGTGCAAGGTGAAAATCAAGAGCAAACAAAACTTTGGAATAAAACATACATACTTGTACTATTGTTGAGCACTTTTAACCAATCTGTCTCACAGATGGTCACACCATTCATCTCAAAGTATGCAATCAGCCTTGGAGCACCCATGACGATAGCAGCAACGATCTCAGGATTGATGTCAATTTCTGCTCTAGTGCTGAGACCAGCCTCTGGACTGTTTAGTGACAGGTTTAATAGAAAAAGAATTATTACGATTACAAGCATTATTACTGCAATATGTATGTATCTCTATTCTATGTCCAGCAGTGTAACAATGCTTATAGGTGTCAGGCTCGTACATGGGATAGTTTTCTCTTTCTCCGGAGTTGCAATGATGGCGTTTAATGCAATGTATATGCCTAAAGAGAGGCTCGCAGAAGGTATGGGCTGGATGGCATTAGGGAGTGTTGTTTCCAGTGCTCTTGGTCCCAATCTCGGCTTGTGGCTTGTGGAGAATATAGGTTATAGGGCGTGTTTTATCACTGCGGGCGTAGTTTGTCTATTAACAACCGCGATCATATTGTTGATTCCGTATCGACATGTGCCAAAAACTGAAGTAAAAAGATTTAATATTAACGATATGATATCATTGCGGATTCTTCCGTATGCAGCACTTATGGGACTTTTCAGCTGTGGGAATGGACTTGTTAACACGTTTCTTGCACTGCTTGGTGACGAACGATCGATCAGTGGTATTGGGCTTTTCTTTACCGCTTACTCACTTGTAATGGTGTGCACACGCCCGTTTGTCGGCAAGTTACAAGACCGTAGAGGTATCAAGATAATCTTGTACCCGGCTTACATAATTGCGGCAGCAAGTATGATACTGCTCGCTAATGCAACTGCTTTATGGATGGTATTACTTGCGGGGGCACTCAAGGCTATAGGACAAGGTTCCGGAGCACCTTCAATCCAAGCTCACTCCTTGAAGCAATTGGGTCGTGAAAAGGCGGGCGTAGTCAGCAGTACTTGCTTTATTGGACAGGATATAGGCAACGCTATTGCGCCAACGATCGGTGGAATAGTATCTGCCAGTTTTGGATTCAGAACGATGTTTACCGGTTATGCTGTATTGTTGGTTCTGGTCGGTTGGACTCTGTTTTATTTCAAATCCAAGTACGACGAGAAAAAGTACGGCGTTTAGTGAGTAAATTTATTATTAAGGGGGATAATCATGGGATTTAGTAAAATGGATCGACTCTTAGAGAAGTACACCAAAACCACAGTACCCGGGTGCGCCTGCGTCATAATGAAAGACACCGAGCCAATTTATGAAGGATACTTTGGGTACGCTGACATTGAAGAGAAAAAGCCAATTCATGAGCACTCAATTTTCCGTCAAGCCTCCACCACAAAACTATTCACATATGCAATTTGCATGATGCTCTATGAGAGCGGTGAGTTCCTACTCAGCGATCCACTGTACGAGTATTTGCCTGAGTGGAGGAATACACAGAAGTTTACGACGCTCCCCAATGGAGAAGTTGTTGTTGTACCCGTTGAGAAGCCTGTCACAATCATGCATGCGCTTACAATGGCATGTGGTATGCCATATTGTCACAATCCCATTCCTGGTACTCCAGTTAATCCGACATTGAGAGCAATGAATGAGGTTATGACTGAACTTTGTAAGGATGGCTACATTCCCACGTTGCGTGAAGAAGTAAGGGCAATGAGTAATGTGCCGATAATGTTCGAGCCGGGAACACACTGGCAATATGGTTTTGGAAGCGAGATCGTCGGAGCACTCGTAGAAGAAATCACTGGTAAGACTGTCCGTCAAAACATGATTGAGCGCATTATTGAACCGCTCGGACTGAAGGACACCGCAACACTTCTTGATGAAGAAATGGCTAAACGGCTTGTCTGCAACTACGCCGTTGAAGATGGCAAGCTGACAAAGATTCCTAGTGAACAAGACGCTCGTATTCTTGTAGGCTCGGTGCCCGAAGGTTCGAGAGCGAACCTGAATGCAAGCTGCAAGGATTTCGCTGTATTCATGTCAATGCTTGCAAATGGCGGTGTGTACAAAGGCGAACGATTCCTAGGAAGAAAAACTATTGAGCTAATGAGTACAAACTATCTCAATGAGGACCAGCTGAAAGATTATCATAATACATATTTGGCCGGTTATGGTTATGGTCTTGGCTTCCGCACTCTTATGGATAAGGCCGGAGGTAACCACAACGGTTCTATTGGCGCGTTTGGTTGGACAGGAGGCACCGGTATTTGGGCCGAATCAGATCCTGTAGAAAATGTCGCCATTGTTTATATGCACAATACAAGGCCAAATCAAGAGGAGTACCATCACCTCCGCGTCCGTGCAGTCGCATATGGCTGTTTAGACTGATTATTGAGTTTAGTGATGACATAAGGAAAGGTGCCAATCATATTTATTTAGAGGGAAGTGGTCAACATGTTAAGAGAGGTAAGAGTTGAAAATGGACTTGTCCGCGGATTACCCGCAGCAGACCCGCGCATAACTGCGTATAAGGGCATCCCATATGCAGCTCCTCCTGTGGGGGATCTTCGTTGGAAAGCACCGCAGCCAGCCAAGGATTGGGAGGGTGTTCTAGAGGCCTACCATTTCGGTCCGCTGGCAATGCAGGAAACCCCCGGTGAAGGTCCAAATCCGTTGTACACAAAAGAGTGGCATGTGGATCCGACACTCCCGATGAGTGAAGACTGTCTCCATCTCAATGTGTGGACTCCGGCTAAAAGTGCAGACGAAAAGCTACCCGTTATGGTCTGGATATTCGGCGGTGGACTGCGCTGTGGTTACCCTTCTGAAATGGAATTCGACGGAGAGCGCATAGCTCGTAGGGGCGTCATTCTGGTGTCGATAAACTATCGTCTGAATGCATTTGGATTCCTTGCCCATTCTGAGCTCACCAATGAGGACCCGGAGTTTCCGACTAATTTCGGCCATCTCGACCAGAGGTTCGCCATCCAATGGGTAAAGCGGAACATTGCAGCATTTGGCGGTGATCCGGATAACATAACAGTTTTCGGTCAATCTGCAGGTGGGGGCAGCACTCTGGCACAAGTAGTATCTCCGCTTAATAAGGGGCTTTTCCAGAAAGCTATTTGCCAAAGTAGCGGCGGTGTTCTTCCCCCAAGCCTTATGGGGAACAGGTTGGAAACGGCCGAAAAACTCGGTGAGGAGTTTCTCGCTGATCTGGGAGTCAGGACAATAGAAGAGGCCCGTGCTCTGGACGCAAGAGTTATTCTAAAACAGGCGCTCAGTACACGAAAGTACGGTTTCGGAACGGTTGTCGACGACAAGTTTATGCCCGATTTCCCGAGCAACTTACTAATGAGCAATAGGCGAAATGACATGCTTCTCATGATTGGGCACACTGTAGATGAGTTTCCTGTAGAATCATTTGCTTCTACATATGAAGAGTTTGAGGCATATGCAAGAGAGTACTTCGGCGACCGCGCTGATGAGTATATAGAGATCAGCAGGAGAGGGGCTGAAGACCTCGAGCATATAAAGATGAACGGCAAATACTCACGATTCAAAATAGGAAACTTGATCTGGGCAGATATCAATAATAAGTTCAACGCCCCGAAAATGTATCTGTATGAATTCAACCCCGAGATACCTGGCGATGATTCCGGATCATTCCACTCATCTGAGTTGTGGTTTGTCTTCGAGACTCTCGCAAAATGCTGGAGACCGTTCACAGGTAAACATTACGACCTTGCCCGTCACATCTGCAATTATTGGACTAACTTTGCCAAGAACGGTGACCCCAATGGGCCTGATGCAGACGGAACCCCAATGCCGGAATGGAGACCCGTTCAGGAGGGGGATTGTAAGGCCATGTATTTCGGAGATGTGGCAGCCATGGACGAGAAGCCTCGGACTGAGCTGGAAAACTTCCTGGTTGATTTCTTTACTAAGAGGTTTGACTCGGGAGAAGACATTAAGTATGCACCGTATGTTCGTCAAGACGGCACACGGGTAGAATAATTTATGAGTGAAGGAGTGTTGGCATCATGTATTTGAGAGAAGTAAAAGTAGAAAACGGTCTTGTTCGTGGCTTACCTGCAGCGGACCCGCGTATCACTGCATATAAGGGCATTCCTTTTGCAGCACCTCCTGTTGGGGAGTTGCGCTGGAGGGCACCACAGCCAGCAAAAGACTGGGATGGAGTCCTTGAAGCCTATCACTTTGCACCAATAGCCATGCAGGATACACCTGGCAGGAATCCTAACTCGATTTACACAAAAGAATGGCACGTAGACCAAAATGTCCCGATGAGTGAGGACTGCCTATATCTTAACGTCTGGACTCCTGCAAAGAGTGTGGATGAAAAGCTACCCGTAATGGTCTGGATATTTGGCGGTGGCCTGAGAGAAGGCTATCCCTCTGAGATGGAGTTTGACGGAGAGCGTATAGCCCGCAGAGGGGTCATTCTTGTATCGATAAACTACCGTTTGAATGCATTTGGGTTCCTTGCTCATCCTGAACTTACCAAGGAGGATCCAGAGTATCCTTCCAACTTTGGACATCTGGATCAGAGATTTGCCATCCAATGGGTGAAACGCAATATTGCTGCATTCGGCGGTGATCCTAACAATATCACTGTATTTGGACAGTCTGCGGGTGGCGGCAGCACTTTTGTCCAGGTTACATCTCCCTTGAACAAGGGCTTGTTCCAGAAGGCAATTTGCCAAAGCAGCGGAGGTCTGCTCCCGCCAAGTCTTCTCAGCAATGATTTGCAGCAGGCCGAGAAGCTTGGGGAAAAGTTCTTCGCAGACTTGGGTGTCAGCTCACTGAAGGAAGCGCGTGCCCTGGATGCTCAAGTAATTCTTAAACAAGCACTAAGCTCAAGGGAATACGCTTTTGGAACCATTATTGGCGATAAGCTGATGCCCGATACGCCAACCAACATTGTTCTCGACAACAATCGAAATGATGTCTTAGTGATGACTGGATATACAGGAGGAGAGACTCCGGTCCAATCTTCTGCTACTACATACGAAGAGTTTGAAGCCTTTGCCAAGGATCTGTTTGGCGATCGTGCAGATGAGTATCTGGCTATATGCAAGAAGGATGGCGCAGATCTTGAGCAGATGAAGATGAACGGAAAGTACAACCGGTTTGAGATAGGTGCTCTGCTTTGGGCGGACTTCAACGCTCGCCTCAATGCCCCAAAGATGTATCTTTACAAGTTCGATCCCGAGATACCGGGCGATGACGCCGGTTCATTCCACTCCTCAGAGCTTTGGTTTGTGTTTGAGACTCTCGCCAAGTGCTGGAGGCCGTTCAAGGGCAAACACTATGACCTTGCCCGTCAGATGTGCAATTACTGGACCAACTTCGCAAAGACTGGCGATCCTAACGGTCTAGACACAGACAGAACTCCCATGCCTGAATGGAGGCCTGTCCAAGGGGAGGACCGCAAGCCTATGCTCTTTGCCGATGAGGCCGGGATGCAAGAAGATCCTCGTAGTGATTTGATAAATTTCCTCATTGATTACTCCTCTGACAAACTGTTGAAAGATGAGCCGATCACACACGACCCCTTCGCAGCGACAAGAGCTTAAATGATGTAAATGTGTTTTTGGAGGTACATACCTTATGCTAAGAATTACGAAAACAGAGAATGGAATGGTTAAAGGCCTCCCCGGTACTGATGCAAGAATTACAGTTTTCAAAGGTATTCCTTATGCTGCGGATACTTCTGGCAAGAACCGTTGGAGAGCACCGCAGCCGGCTGAAAACTGGGAAGGCGTGAGAGAGTGTTACGAATTCTCGCCCATTACAATGCAAAAGACACCCGGAGAGGACCCGAATGCTTTTTATTCAAAGGAATGGCATGTAGATCCTGAGGTGCCCATGGGCGAGGACAGCCTCACAGTAAATATCTGGACAAATGCAAAGACCGGTACAGAGAAAATGCCCGTCCTTGTATGGATATTCGGAGGAGGCCTTAACGAAGGGTATTCCTACGAAATGGAGTTTGACGGTGAGAGAATGGCCTCGAGAGGGGTTGTGGTTGTAACTGTTGGATATCGACTCAACGTGTTCGGATTCCTTGCTCATCCCGACCTTACTGCTGAAGCTCCTGAGGCGCCGACGAATTTCGGTTTCCTTGATCAAAAGGCTGCTATTGAGTGGGTAAAGAGAAACATCGAGAACTTCGGTGGTGACCCGAGTAACATCACTATCGCGGGACAGTCAGCCGGTGGAGTCAGCGTACTTACTCACTTATGTGCAAAGTCGACCAAGGGACTTTTCCAAAAGGCAATCGTCCAGTCTTCCGCCGGAGGAAGCGTTCCTTCAATTTATCCGAAGTCCACCTTCGGGCGACCGATCACTCTTGAAGAAGCGGAACAACTCGGTATAGATTTTCTTGAGAACCACCTGGGTGTCAAGACCATAGAGGAAGCAAGACAGCTCGATCCTTTCTATATTCGTGATAAGTATCTGGAAATGGGTAGGAGACTCCCTAGAAGCGTAATCGATGGTAAGTACGTAGATAAGGACATTGCGGGATATCTCTTTGCAAACGAGCTACATGATGTAAAGCTTCTTATAGGCGATACCGGTGATGAATTCTTTGTCGAAGCTCAGGGTGAAACTTTAGAGGAGATTGAGGCTTGGGCAAAGGAGTTCTATGGAGAACATGCCGAACAGATGTTGGCATTTTGGCGTGAAGAGGGTGGAGATGATGTCGAAGCCATAAAGAAAGCCGCCAAGGTAAATGGAAATCAGGTAAGTACCCTCGTGGTAGCTGAAGAGTTTGCGTCACAGGGTAGGGATGTATACACCTATCTTTTCGATCCGGAGATTCCCGGTGATGATGTGGGGTCATTCCACTCTTCTGATCTCTGGTTTAGCTTTGAAACACTGATGAAGTGTTGGCGCCCGTTTGACGGTCATCATTTTGACCTTGCCCGGAAAATGTGTAACTATTGGACCAACTTTATGAAAACTGGAAACCCCAATGGTCCTGATGCAGATGGTACGCCAATGCCGGAGTGGAAGAAGTATACGCCAGATTCTAACTGCATAATGCGGCTCTTTGATGAGATATCATTGGATGAAGGCCCGTTGAGCAAAACACAGCGGTTTATCACAGATATCAACCTCAAAGCATTTAGGAAGGATAGGGCTTAGTACTTACACAGTTGCTGTAAATATGTATAGCAAATTGGCAACTACATTTTTCGACAAATTCATTATTGTTGGAGAGGTTTTTATGAAACGAATGGAATTTTGGTTTTTGATTGGTTCTCAATCTCTTTATGGACCATCTGTTCTGGAAATAGTAGAAACAAGGGCTAGAGAGATGGCTGAACAATTAAGTAAAGTTTTGCCCTACCCATTAGTGTACAAGGTTACCGCAAAGACTAACAAGGAAATCACAGAAGCTATAAAAGAAGCGAATTATGATGATTCCTGTGCCGGTATTGTAACCTGGTGCCATACTTTTTCGCCTAGCAAGATGTGGATCAATGGTTTTGCAAACTTGCAGAAACCATTCTGTCATCTCGCTACCCAGTACCACAAGGAAATACCAAGCGATATCGACATGGATTTCATGAACTTGAATCAGGCCGCGCATGGAGATCGTGAGCACGGATTTATTGCTACACGGATGCGTATGCCAAGAAAGGTTATAGCGGGACACTGGACGGACGAGAAAGTGCATAAGCGTCTTGGTGACTGGATGAAGGTCGCTATAGGAGTAGCAGTTTCCAGAAGTATGAAGGTCATGCGCTTCGGAGATAACATGCGCGAAGTTGCCGTTACTGAAGGCGACAAAGTTGAAACTCAGGCAAAGCTGGGCTGGCAGGTCAATACCTGGGCTGTCGGTGATTTAGTAGCAGTCATGAATGAAGTAACTGACGCTGAAATAGATGCCCAGATAGAGGTCTATACGTCCAAATATGACTATTCTCCGGAGGATTTGCCTAGCATTCGCTATCAGGCCCGTGAGGAGATTGCCATAAGGAGGATGCTAGACTCTGAGGACTGTAAAGCCTTCTCCAACACGTTCCAAGATCTGTATGGAATGAAGCAGCTTCCCGGACTTGCCTCTCAGCACCTAATGTCTCTAGGATATGGTTACGGAGGCGAAGGCGACTGGAAGGTTGCGGCGATGACATCAATTATTAAAGCAATGGGAGACGGTGGTAACGGAGCATCTTCCTTTATGGAGGACTATACGTACCATCTGACTGAGGATGGAGAGTATAGCCTTGGCGCCCATATGCTTGAGGTCTGCCCAAGTTTGGCGGGAACCAAACCTCGTATCGAGGTACATCATCTGGGTATCGGAATGAACGAAAAGGATCCTGCCCGTCTGGTGTTCGACGGTAAAGAAGGCGATGC
>JAAYOS010000148.1 GCA_012520195.1 Clostridiales bacterium
CAATAACTGTTTCAGGTATGTTTGGCATGTATGCCGCAACCACATCTCCAGGTACAATGCCATTATCGCGCAAAGCTTCAGCAAATCTTGTCACTAGTGACCACAGTTCTTTTCTGCTTATCTCACTATGATAGCGGTTTTCTCCACGAAAGATTATGGCCGGCCTCTCGTTACGGTCGGACCCAAGGATATTTTCAGCGTAGTTTAACACCGCTCCTCTAAACCACCGGGCACCCGGCATTTTATACTGATCATCAACAACCTCATCAAATCGGCGCTCGCATCGAATCGGAGACCAGTCCCAAAACAGGCTCCAGAAATCCTCCAGTTTGTCTACTGACCAGCGGTACAGATCTGTGAAACTCTCAAGTTGAAGCTCATATTCCGTATTTGCCGCCTGCAAAAACCGCATCATGTTCGACTGTTGCATCGAATCTGTCGATGGCCTCCAAAGCAGCCGTCTCTCTGTTCTCGCAGTCTGAGATGCCTGCGACACATCGCTGATAGGTTTTTGTTTCATATTGTCCACCTCAATTTAGGGATGCATGATAAACCCAATCATGCATCCCTATGCTTTTATGCTTTACTGTTCTCTCTCCACAACAACTGCCGTTCCCATCCCTCCACCGATACAGAGGGTAGCCAGGCCGAGGGCAGAATCCCTCTTTATCATCTCATGGACCAAGGTTACCAGGATCCTTGCACCTGATGCTCCTATGGGGTGCCCCAGTGCAATTGCCCCACCGTTAACATTCGTCTTTTCAGGGTCAAACCCCAACTCTTCACATACACAGAGCGCTTGCGCTGCAAAGGCCTCGTTCGCCTCTATCAAATCCAAGTCATCAACTGTGATACCAGCAAGTTTAATTGCTTTTCGCGCAGCCGGTATTACACCCGTCCCCATAATAGCCGGGTCTACACCAGCCGACGCATAGGATCGAATGACCGCTAGTGGCTTAAGCCCAAGCTCTAAAGCTTTTTCCCGAGACATGACAAGAAGTGCTGCAGCACCGTCATTTATGCCACTTGCATTGCCTGCAGTTACCGTGCCGTCAGGCAGGAATGCAGGTCTCAACCTAGCTAGTTTTTCCACTGTGGTTCCGGGACGCGGGAACTCGTCTTTATCAAAGAACAGCGGATCACCCCTGCGTTGGGGAATTGAGACGGAAATGATCTCATCGGCGAACCTGCCCTCTGAAATTGCCGCCTCCGCACGCTGTTGGCTACGAGCAGCATATTCATCCTGCTTCTCACGTGAAATCTGCCACTTCTTTGCTATGTTTTCTGCAGTAACGCCCATATGATAATCATTGAAGACATCCCACAAGCCGTCGCTAATCATCGTATCCACTAGGCTTTCGTGACCCATTTTCATGCCGAAACGCGCTTTTTTTAATGCATAGACTGCATTGGACATGCTCTCAGTGCCACCGGCAAGCACTACATCATTGTCTCCGGCTCGTATTGTCTGCGCCGCAAGACTTACCGCGCGAAGACCGGAGCCGCAGACCATTCCTAGTGTCATAGCCGGAATAGTCTCATCCAGTCCTGAAAGGATGGATACCTGTCGGGCAATATTTTGACCCTGCCCGCCTGTCAGGACAGATCCGAAGATCACTTCGTCGATTATCGAGGGATTGATATCTGCACGTTCAATAGCTGCCTTTGCGACAACCGTCCCAAGCTCTGCAGCAGTCATGCTAGCAAGACTACCGCCAAAATTCCCTATTGCTGTGCGTACAGCAGATACAATAACAACATCTCTCATAGTAAATCAGTCCATTCTACATCCGTTACCCGCTATAGACCCAGGATTTCCCTTGCTTCCGCCGGTGTTGCCACTTCACACGTAAATTCTTCAATTACACGCTTTGCTCGTCTAACAAACTCGGCGTTTGATTTTGCGGGCTGCCCTCTCTTATAGAGAACATTGTCTTCCATACCAACGCGGACGTGGCCGCCAAGTGCGATAGTGGCATAGAGGATCTCCATGGCTCCCTTGCCAACTCCAAACGCACTCCAGGTAGATCCGGGCGCGACCTCGTTCATACAATCAAGCATGAATACCAAATTCTTAGTTGTTGCCGCAATTCCCCCAGCTACTCCCATACAGAACTGGAAATGTGCGGGGGTTTTTAGTATTCCCTTTTTTATATAGTATGCCGCGTTGTAAATCATTCCGGGATCGAATACCTCAATCTCGGGCTTTACATTCTTCTCCTGCATCAGCAGTCCAAGCTTTTCTAGGAACGCCGGATTGTTTTCAAAGATTGTGGTATGCTGCCAATTCATTGTACCACAGTCATAGGAGGCCATCTCCGGCATTAGCTCTGCAAAAGGTCTCAGTCTGTCTTCCTCAAGCAGATTTACGCCTCCACTTGTGGTCAGGTTCAATACTATATCGCAGTCCTTCTTTTCACGGATAAGCGCCACCGTTTCACGGAACTTCTCAAACTCCATGGAGGCCTTTCCCTCGTTGTCACGAATGTGGATATGTGCGATAGCCGCACCTGCCTGCCAGCACTCATAGACATCCTCGGCGATCTCTTTTGGAGTCAGCGGAACATTGGGGTTATTCTCTTTAGTCGGCCATGCACCGGTGGGAGCTACGGTGATAATACGCTTATTACTGATCTGTGCCATATTGACCTTCCTTTCTAAAACCCGCCATAGTGGTAGGTGCGGTCGGGGACCGGGTTGAGATCGTCCTCATCGATTTCAGCCACACAGCGCGCCATAGAACCATCGCCCAGGTACCAACGGAGCGGGAAGCAGTAGAAACGGAAGCGTTTCCCCGATACTTTATCCAAATCTCCGCCCAGATTTTCAACACCAACAATGCCATTTCCAAGCAGGACCTTATGGCAAGGCTCCCAAGTACCCCAGCAGCCTATCTCCTCAAGCTTTCCGAACTTATTATCGTATGCCTCCTGTCCGTGTACTTCGATATATGTAAACTTATCGAACTCGGCATAGGCCTCAATTCCAAACTGCTCAATATACTCCTCGGTAATGGGTCTTCCAGATGCTCCCAGGAGATTCATGCGTGTCATTCCGTTGTTGCCCATTGCGGTATGCAGGGGATGGTCCAACGCCTGCATGTCCATTGCGACACACTTGACTTTATGCTCAACGAACCAATTACCTGCGTCGATACCTGTCCCGCAGGAGTAGTGGTAGTACTCCTTGGAGTCATCAAACTTACGGTGCATACCAGTGTTTAAGCAGACAACCATTCCTTCGAGTTCTGAGGGCTTAATGTTCGCACGTTCGCACGCGTCCTCGAGATGCTCAGGGAGGATGAGACCCCAACGCGGAACATTTATCTCCAAACAAACAGCGTCCCCTGTATATGCATCGATAGGCATTTCATGTGTGTATCTCGCTCTCTTCCCGTCAAACTCAACCTCCATGACGTGCCGGGGGGCATCACAGTGGGTGCCGGTATGCATTGTACATGTGATCTTTTGTGTTAGCACACCACCCTTTGCCATGGTGTGGGTATTATCGATAACTGGCTTATCAAAATAAGGCCAACGTGGAATCTCCGCACTGAAGGGGTGGGTGAGGTCAACAAATACTTTCTTGCCCATAAAACTCTCCTTTGTGTCCCGTTATGATTGATTACCGGGATATAACATTTTAATTAAATAATCATTTAAGCTACTACGAGATTTCTCGATCTCTTCGTCGGTCCACTCCATAAACCCATGATTCGATTTGAAACCCAGCTTGCCCTCCTCCTTCAACTGTTTCAGGAGTTGGGAAGGGGCATGGGTATCCTCGAGATGTTTGAGAATGTAATCATGGATATTATACGTTAGGTCCAAGCCCACCATATCCGCATTCTCCAGTGGGGCAAGTTGCGGCAACCGAAGACCGAAGCTGTATTTAACAGCATCATCAACTGTCTTTGCATCTGCAATACCATTTTCGACGATAGATATTGCCTCACGCCACAGTGCATGCTGCATACGGTTTGCAATGAATCCGGGTACATCCTTTTTGCAGAGGACAGGTTTCTTCCCTACCTGTGCCAGAATGTCCATTACTTCTTCTACAACCTCGTCTGAGGAATACTCTGTTCGAACTACCTCAACCAGGGGGATCAGATGTGCAGGATTCCAGAAGTGCGTCCCTACAAATCTCTCTTTGTTTTTGAGCTTTACGCAGATTTCAGTTGGACTCATCACTGATGTATTGGTGCAAAAAATAGTATCGGCACGGCAGACAGATTCCAGCAGTGCTAGTGTATCCTGCTTAAGTTGCATGTCCTCATAAATGCACTCAATTACCAAATCAGCATTCCTTACCCCCTCGTCCTCAAGACTTGTGGTAAATCGGATACGGGAGAGGCGTTCCTCTGTATCCTCAGGTGTAATTACGCCGTGATCTTGTAGCTGCTCGAGACTTCGACGGATCGGGGTATGTGCATCTATCTCGTATATATCAAACAGAGTAATCGTAATATCTTTCCTAGCCGAAAATACCTGAGCTATGCCTTTGCCCATCATTCCTGCCCCATATATCAGGACATTTTTTATGTTCATATCAGTTACCCCAATATCCACCATCAACCGGAATATTTGCAGCGGTTAGGAAGTTTGAGGCATCGGATGCGAGAAAGATGCATATTCCAACAAAGTCTTCAGGTTCTCCGAGTCGCCCGATGGGTATTCTTTTCAGGAAGTTCTGATACACGTTGTCGTCATGGAACATCCACTCAGTCAGATCGCTTCGGAACACTGTTGGGTTAAATGTGTTAACAGTAATACCATGTTCCCCGAGATCGCATGCCAGCGACTGTGCAAGCAAATCGACAGCCGCCTTGGATGTGCTGTAACCTGTATACCCCTTCATCCCCCTCTGGCTACGTGCCGATGAGGTCAA
>JAAYOS010000018.1 GCA_012520195.1 Clostridiales bacterium
AACGGAGAGACATTGTCTCTTTTTATTTTAATTTACACCATTATACGGGCACAACTTGATCCTCTCCTTCGATATAATCATAATGAATCTTTGGGAATATACCGGAAGACTTCCATTGCTTCTTGTAAACCGTAGGTGAAACAGTCCAAACTTTTTTGAATGCCCTGCAGAACACTTCCGGAGAGCTGAACTGATACTTATACGCAATGTCTGTAATTGACATTTCTGTGCTTAAGATATCTTCAGCAGCCAGAGAAATTCTCCTTTTGCTTATGTATTCTTTTATGCTCAGATTAAGTGCAAGACGAAATAGCTTCTGCAAACTTGAGAGAGAAACATAGCAATAGTCAGCTATTATCTGGTGATTAAACTGATTGCAAATATTGTCCTCAATAAAGCTGATCGCGTCCGCCAGCACAAAAAAGTTTTTCACAGCTTCACTCCTATTCACTATCGTGACTTCCATAGAAGGATTCATATAATCTGCAGTTAGACATAGTATAACAGGTCTCTAGGGCATTTTCTTGACTTTTTGAGCACGAATTGTTACCTATATCAATTCCACTGCAGTCCTCAATAGGAGAGGCTCTCTGCAATTCATTTTAAGTTTAGGCGTTTCCCTGCCCGGACTGACTGAAACACCAAGCCCTGCCCAAGGACCATCCTCCTCAGGGCCGCGCTTTTGTTGATGTCGTCAACTGCTCAAATATCTGACCAGTAAGCTCAGAATCACGTGAACCAAATAGGTAGTGCTGGTTGTCGGTCGTTTTTATCAGAATGTAGGGAGGGCAATTTGGATCAAGGCATATCTTTAAGCTACCAATCCCTTTAGCGGTGAAGTTACCCTTAAGCAAATTCTCCATAGCAGTACCAAATGTGCGAACCATACTATCGGGTAATTCTCCAAGCAGTTCTACTTCTGCAATATCTTCGAAAGGCACAGAGTATAAGGAATTACCGCGACCCGAAACTATATCTGTATCTGTAAGTTCAAGTACAAGCGGTTGTTCGCCAATGCCACGGAGTATAGTCCCTGTAAATGGTAGTGTGAGTAATAGCAGGACAATTAAGCCCATAATTATCTTTCCAGATGTTTTTGCAACATTGATACTTGAGTTGATTCCAACCCGATTGTTGATTATCAGTCTGCTGTCATTTGGATTGTAGTATAGAATTCCGCCAATCCAGTTGTCATCCTCATCCACATACCAGTCTTTCCCGCTATCTGCCGTCAGCTTTTCCTGCAATCTTCTTGTTTTCATCTCTACTCTGAATGCTGCTATAACTATAACAAAAGATAGTGCAATTATGATGAGTGTGCTCCACAAGGGAGAGTTCTGTGTGATGCTTATCCCGAGACAAAAGGCAGCGAAGAAATATGCGCAGAAAAGCCACATCTTGCCCCAGTTATATCGGCGCACTTGCGTCAATGCACGAGCAATATCGATATTTGTATCGACAGTTTCTGATTTGTTGCGATATAGATAGCGATAACAAAGCCATAGGATTGGGGGCCAGATTCCAAGCGTTACATATAATATCCAGAAGCTTCTGTCCCATATTAGCGGGACCAGGCATAGAATAACAGCCGGTAGAAAAGACCACGGAGAAAGCCATTTGTTAGAAGGAATAGATGCGGTGTCGATTCGAATAATACCACTTTCGGACTGTTTCCAGCCTCTTTCAACCTTTAACTTTTTCAGACGTGTGTTGCACTTCACATAAGGTACATATGGTAGTACTATGCAGACAAGAACCCAGATGGACCATACTGTGAACGTAGTATAGACATTCCTAATGAAAAAGCATGGTATGGCTACAGCTATAAGTGCTAAACAGATCCATTTGATTTCGTCTTTGTACTGTGTCAGGAGTGATTTTACTTCTTCATCATCTCGGGCATCATATGGTAAAGTGACACCAACAGCTATGTTTTTCTTGAATTTTGCCTCATTCGCTAGCATATAGTAGATGAATGGGGCGATCCAAATTATACTGGCCCACATTATTATTGTAAAAATCATTGCGGTCCCTCCTCGTAAAGTTTTGTGCACAATCTAAGAACATCATCTTTGCTCATCCCAGCCAATCGAAGCTCGGATATATTCAACCGCAAAGCTTCAATAGACTCTTCCGGAACCGATGGTTCTGTTTGTCTGGGTGCAATGACGGCCCCAGTACGTCTGTCAGTATTAATATATCCTTCCTGCTTAAGCAGTTGATAAGCCTTACTCACTGTCATCATGTTAATTCCGCTCTCTTCCGCCAAAGCCCTTATTGTAGGCAAACGTTCGCCCGGAAGTAATTCTCCTTCAGCTATTCCGATGACCACCTGATTTCGTAGCTGGATATATAGAGGAACTTTACTGTTAAAGTCAAAATGAAATATCATACGATATACCTCCTTTGCATTATATGCATTACTTATTATAATGCAAACTATGCAAGGGTGTCAACAGGAAATTTCCTGTTTTTTGCGCAAAATTTGAAGTAGTGTGTGGATTTCTTCTCCAGAATATACGGCTCACCGCATATTTATCTCATATATGTTTTAATATTTCTGCGAATTCCACACATAAGTCAAAAAAATGCGCAATTTTCTTCAAATAAGTGAAAGCGGTACACCCAGAGGCACATTCAGAGGAACACCAAGAGTACACCGAGAAGCACACCCAGAGGCACATTCAGAGGAACACCAAGAGTACACCGAGAAGCACACCCAGAAGCACATTCAGAGGAACACCAAGAGTACACCAAGAGGCACACCTAAGAGCTCTCCCTTGTGAAGCACACTCAGAGGCACACGCATCAGTTACGCACCAATGTGATAAAGATACACGGGCGGTTCAGGTAATCAAGTGTCACAATCTGACCAAGGCTCAGGTGCTCATTGCTCAAGCGCTCAAGAAATATGTCGAATATTCGTGCAGGGGTTGTATTATAGTGCAGAATCGGATAAAATAATCATTCAAGGAGAGAAGCAATCTGTAATTTATAATGAAAAAGGTGACTGCATAATGTCGGAGAAGAGAAGGAGAAGATTTGGAGATAGGAAAGAGGGCAGGAAAATCCGGTCCTTAGATCCAATCAACACAATGTCCGCATATATTATGAAGGACCGTGTTGGCTCAACAAACTATATCAGAGACTCTGTCGAGATCAGTAAGGTCGAAAAGTATATTATCAAGAAGCGTAAAGAGGGGCTTAAGGGCTTCGGTATGCTACACATCCTTATTGCTACCTATGTCCGGACCGTCTCGCAGATGCCAGGAATAAACCGCTTTATCGGAGGGCAGAAGATATATGCGCGCAATAATATCGAGATCTGTCTTGCAATAAAGAAAGAGATGACACTCGATGCGATGGAAACTATCATCAAGATTGAATGTGATCCTAGTGACACCGTCTATGAGATATATGAGAAGCTTAAAAAGGAGATAGAGACAAACCGTGCTGAGGGTGACATCAGCTCCTTCGATTCGACTGCACGTTTTTTGAACTATATACCCGGACTATTGATGAAGTTCGTTATGGTCATATTGCGGATTATGGACTATCTGGACCTGCTTCCACGTTTTCTCACGAAGTTAAGTCCGTTTCATGGCTCTCTATTCATAACATCGATGGGCTCACTAGGTATTCCCCCGATTTTCCATCACCTATATGACTTCGGAAATGTACCTCTGTTTATGGCGTACGGTACAAAGAGAAGGGCGTATGAGTTGCAAAAGGACGGCACTGTCGCTGAGCGGAGATACATAGATTACACCGTATCCAGCGATGAACGCATATGTGATGGATTCTATTTTGCCTCTGCGATGAAATTCTTCAAGGATATCTTCAAGAAGCCAGAGATACTTGATAACCCACCCGAGGTAGTCATTGAGGATATTGATTAAGGATAT
>JAAYOS010000019.1 GCA_012520195.1 Clostridiales bacterium
GACGAAAGCTTTGATGACAACGATGTTGCTGAAATCTTGAACCAAAACTTCGTGTCGGTGAAGGTGGACAGGGAGGAACGGCCCGATGTTGACACGGTATATATGAACGTATGCCAGGCGCTGACAGGACATGGAGGGTGGCCGCTTACTATTATTATGACGCCGGAGAAGAGGCCTTTCTATGCGGGGACATATCTTCCTAAGCACACTAGGCATGGCATGCGCGGATTAATTGAGTTGTTGCAGATTGTAACTGAGCAATGGAAGAGCAAAAGGGACTCGATTGTCCATACGGGTGATGAGATTGTTCGTATACTGTCTGAGAATAGATATGATCGGTCGGGTAATGACTGGTCAATAGATCGAAAATTGCTTGAAGATACAGTGCGAAGATTCTCTGGAGCATTTGATAGGCGATATGGTGGGTTTGGTAAGGCACCTAAGTTTCCAACACCACACAACTTGCTGTTTCTGCTTAGATACAGTGTCCTTGTGGGCGATGCAAGAGCACTTGAGATGGTGGAAAGAACCCTAGAGGGAATGTATAGAGGTGGTATCTTTGATCATGTGGGATATGGATTTTCCCGGTATTCAACTGATGACAGATGGCTGGTGCCCCATTTTGAAAAAATGCTCTATGATAACGCACTTTTGGCTGTAACCTATCTTGAAGCTTATCAGGCAACAGGCCGCAAGCTATATAAGCAAGTTGCGGAGAGGGTGTTTCAATATATTTCACGAGAAATGACCTCGCCGGAAGGAGCGTTTTACAGTGCGCAGGACGCCGATAGCGACGGCGAGGAGGGGAAGTACTATTTGCTCTCTGCGAGTGAAGTTGAAAAAGAGCTGGGGCCGGAAGCGGGAAGGCAGTTTAACAGTAGGTTTGGTCTTTCGCAAAAAGGGAATTTTAACGGGCTAAATATCCCTAATCTCATTGATAACCCCGATTTCGATAACTTCGGATTCGAGAACTCTGACGTCGATAATCCCGATATCTACAACTCTGATGTCGATAACCCTGATATCTACGACTCTGACATCGATAACCTCTCTGATATTGATAACCCTAGCTTCGAAAATTATCTCCAAATTGAACGGGTATTGCCGCGATTAGTGGAGTACAGGTCTGGGAGATATCATCTTGGTAAAGACGATAAGATTCTGACCTCGTGGAACGGTCTGATGATTGTAGCTTACGCAAAGGCATATCAGGTACTCGGCGGCATTGAGTGTTTGGAAAAGGCCGAGAAGGCTGTGAAATTCATAGAAGACAATCTGTCGGACGATAACGGTACACTCTATGTTAGCTACAGAGGCGGTACTAACGATACAAAGGGATTTCTTGATGACTACGCATTCATGGCATGGGCATATCTATCACTCTATGATGCGACCCTTGATGTGGATTGGCTTGAGAAATGTATTAGTATTGCAAGGATCGTGGCAGACTTGTTCGAGGATACTGAGGATGGCGGATGCTATCTCTATAGTCACGACAGCGAAAGCCTAATAATAAGGCCGAAGGAGACCTATGATGGAGCAATGCCATCGGGAAACTCGGTTATTGGCTATGTGCTAAACAGGCTAAGCATGATTACCGGCAATACTGAATTGAATGAGTTTGCCGATAGACAACTGTCTTTTTTGGGGCGTGCTGCACGTCAGTATCCAAATGGCCATACATTTACCCTTATCGCTGCGATACCGAATATTTATCCTTCCTCACAGCTGGTATGTGTACTGCCTGACAGCGAAAGAACCGTAGATATCAGGAAGGAGTTCAGCCAAAGATACCTGCCCAACACAGTAGTGCTGGCCAAGACACCTCGTAATGAGGAAAGGTTATCGCGCTTGGCGCCATACACTCGCGAGCAAGAAGCAGTTGAGGGAAAGCCAACTTTCTATCTTTGCAGAAATTATGCATGCAGTGCGCCGACCAACTCGTTTGAGCAGGTGCTCAACGAAATTGCGAACATTCGCGAATGATGAACATCATATGAGATATCAGGTCGCAGTCTTTAAGCACCTTACCTAAGGACTATAGGATTTTACGTTACTCCACCCTAGGTCACGAATGTACGTACCTCACCTAGGGACACAGATTTTGTGTAGCTTACCCCAGATCACAGCCACAGATTTCTCGCGTCGCGCCTATTTCTCGTACCTCACCTAATATCACAAATTTTGCGCAAAATCTTGAGTTGTGTGTGAATTCTCTCAGAGTGATATATGGTACACGGCATATTCTATAACTTATACCGCATAAAAGAGGCGATTTCCCCTACGACGTTCACACAACACTTCGATTTTTGCGCATTTTTTGCACAATATGGTGTACACCGCATATTCGCATGAGATGTATCGAGAAAAAAGAGCTTGACAGAATACACTCATGTAGTGTATTATATTCTTCGACCCCAATATGGACGCTTAGCTCAGCTGGGAGAGCACCTGCTTGACGTGCAGGGGGTCAGCGGTTCAAGTCCGTTAGCGTCCACCATATGATATAGCCTCCAAGCCTTGTATTATAAAGGTTTGGGGGCTTTCTGTATCTTCGGTTTGCGACGCCAACGAAAAGGAAAGGTAGAGTTATCTGATTAGGACA
>JAAYOS010000020.1 GCA_012520195.1 Clostridiales bacterium
CCAGGTGCATGCGCAGGAAGCGTCTCTGTTGCAGGCAATATTGTTGCTGACTCTAATCTTGTTGTGCGTCGCTGTGTAAGCGGGTCAAACAGGTAGATAGTGTCTATCTCATCGCCGAAAAACTCAATTCTGTAGGGCCCTTCCGCTTCTGGTGAGTAAAAGTCCACTATACCACCGCGTGTGGAGACCTGACCCTCACCCTCGACCATTGCGGAGTGCTTATACCCTGCCATAATAAGTGCATCAACAAGGGAATCGATTCCGACCTCATCTCCCGGTTTCAGCTCTTCTACGATCTTATCCATGACATTAGCAGGTATTGTTCTTACAGCTGCGGCATCATACGATGCTACGACTGCAGGTAAACTCCCCATTCTGCCAAGAATCGAAATTCTATTATGCTCCCACTCTCGCGATACCGCTTCAGTTGAGTGGAAGATGAATTCTCTCGAGAACAGGGTAGGCACATCCTCACCGAGAAATGTGGACAGATCTGCAGCAGTGCGTCTGGCTTCCAGATCGTCTGCGCAGAGAACAAAGAGCGGCCTTCCGGTAGCCCGGGACAGTGCCGCCGCTATATGTGCTTTATGAACAGGACTAAGGCCCCCTGCTGCAACGGGACACCTTCCGATGTTGACCGCTTCAGCGAGGTCCTCAAACTCCTTCAACCCTTGAAGGGCTTTATTCCAAACTTGCATCAAATTCTACTCCACTGTTTTACCATTAAATACTCCGGATGCTGCATCCAGATCATCTGTCAACATATACTCCACAGCATCTGCGGAGACCTTAATCACGCGCTCGATCCGTTCACGGTCATCCCTCCCAAAGGGCGATGTGACCCAATTGACAAGGTCACCGTCTCCGGGACTTCCGACCCCGATCTTTAACCTTGGAAACTCTTCCGACCCACACATCTCGATGATGGACTTGATCCCGTTATGACCACCGTCGCTGCCCTTTTTTCGAATACGGATCCTTCCAACGGGAAGCGAAACATCATCGAACACGACAATAACCCTCTCGAGAGGGATTTTATAGAATGATAGGGCGGCGTTGAGTGATACCCCACTCAGGTTCATATATGTCTGGGGCTTGATAAATAGAACTCTTCTTCGTATGCCGCCGGGAACAGTGATAGTTCCGATACCGGTCATTGCCTTGAACTTATTCTTGTCTACAGGGACTCCGTGTCTGGAAGCGAGCTCGTCAACAACACGAAACCCCACGTTGTGGCGAGTTCCGCTATATCTGGCTCCTGGATTTCCAAGTCCTGCAACAACATAGTCAACCGGGCCCTGTCTTTTTCTGAAAAACATTACTTATCTCCAGTTCTGTGTCTCCGGTTTGCTCTTATGCTGTCCGGTAATACATAATCTACTCACTTTTTTCTGTACTTATTCCAATCCGCTTTAATCGACTGCTTTACGCGTCCGATGGCAAGGCTGCCCTCAGGCACATCATTGGTTACGGTTGTGCCTGCTGCTGTAGTTGCGTTTTTACCTACCCTCACCGGTGCAATGAGATTGGTGTTGCATCCGATAAAAGCGCCATCCTCAATGACTGTAGTGTGCTTTGCGACTCCGTCATAGTTAGCTGTCACCGTACCACAGCCAAAGTTGACATTTTCACCGACCACAGCGTCACCTACATATGTCAGGTGAGATATTTTTGTGCCAGCGCCGACCGACGCTTTCTTCAGCTCAACGAAATCTCCTATCCTGACATTATTACTGACATCGCACCCGGGACGTATGTAAGAGAAGGGGCCGATTTTCACGTTCTCGCCAACTTTGCTCTGCAATATCTGAGAGGCGTTGACCTCAGTTCCATCCCCGATAATGCTGTCGGTTATTACTGTATTAGGGCCAATTTTGCATCGTTGTCCTATGACGGTGCTCCCCTTAATAATTGTGTTTGGATAAATAATACTGCCTTTTCCGATCTTGACATCCTTTGATATAAAGGAAGTTTCAGATCCCACATAACGAACTCCGCTAGACATATGTGCACGATTGATAGTATCCCGGACTATTTCCTCGGTACTGCAAACGTCCTCGAGGCCGTTGATTATGAAGCCAAGAGTGCCCACGTCAAGACAGTCTATCTCGTAATAGTCCTCATAGCTGTCCTGGCCCTCCAATGCGCCAAGTATAAGCAGGGGGTCCAGCGCATCTTCTCCGGAAAATCCGCTGACTCCCAAAGGAACACCACCGGTTTTTAATACTACCTTATCTCTTATTCGGAGTGTATTGAGAAGTTCTTGTATGGTGTCCGAGTCGACAAACACCGTCTCCGCTATGGTAATTATGCAATTATCTCCGAAGGCGGCAAGCTCCTGCAGAGCTTCACGAACATGTTCTGTGTCGCATATGGCAATCTCGGAGAACATGTCCTCAACACCAGCCTCGATACGGTATGGGGTATCTGATACAATGAGAAGCTCTCCCACACCATTCCGTTTTAATACTTCAGCAATCCACAAACCAATCGGTTTGAACAGCAGCTCCTCTTTGAACAGTGTCCTGTTCTCCTCAGTAATCCGCACGATTGCAGCAGTTCTAATAATATCACTCTCCAACACAATCCCTCCTTGACAGCGGCCTCTTCGTTCATGACAGATTATACTATATCCACGTCTTTTATATCAAGTGCTATCCCCACCTCAACCAGACATATATTTAGGAATATAGCAGAAAACAATACAGGTCTGTATGTGATGGAGGTTCTAATGCTATTTATTAGGAAAGCACGTATAAAACAAGTCTTGTTGATCATCGCACTCGCTGTGCTTTTTGCTCTTATAAGCCTCGGTCTGGGCATACTCGAGACAATGCTTGTGAACCGGTACTTTCCGGACCCAGAAAACTTCCCCTGGCATCATATGTACCCATCCTTCTCGGTGCCCGAGAAAGGTTATGCAGTATATGTTGATCTCGATATTTTGCAGCTGACTCTATACAAGGACGGTGAAGTTTTCAAGAAGTGGCCTGTCTCGGGGGGCGCAAAGAATTCGCCCTCGCCTCTTGGTCTCTATCAGGTTAACGGCATAGGCAACTGGGGCGAGGGATTTGGGGGTAGCTGGATATCTATAAATGTCCCTTGGGGAAAATACGGAATACACGGCACATACGAACCTTGGACGATTGGGCGTTATAACTCGTCACACGGATGCATCAGGATGCTAAACAGCGACGTGCGAGAACTGAAAAAATACGTAAGGTGGGGCACTCCTGTATACATAAAATACGACAACTGTCCCTTTAGAGCTCTGAGGCATGGAGACATTGGAAGCGATGTTTTGGAACTCCAGGAGAACCTGCAACATTTAGGCTATTATAAGGGTGCCCCTGACGGGAAATTTGGCAACGCTACTATGTTAGCCCTCAAACAGTTCCAGAGAGATAACGGATTGAAGGCTGACGGTATTTACGGTTGGGGCACAAATAACAAACTTCTAACCTTATTAGATTAACATTTGATCCTATTCCTATTAGATTAGTGCCTCAAAACTCCCTGCACAAAACTCCCTAGCAGGACCGGCAAGTCCGTCTCCCTATGGGTTGGGACCTACGGGTTGGGCCCTATGGGTGCCGTACCTGATGCTTCGGGAGGCGTAGTTTCAACAGGTTCTATGGTCTCAGACGACGGATCTGGTACTGGTGAGGTGCTTGGACTTGGGGGAGGGGTGGTGTTCTCCGTCCCTTCACCTTGCTGTGGACCGTCAGAGGGATTCTCTGTTCCCGGAGGCGAATCCGTTTGATTTGGGTCCTGCACCTGCGGTGTTGGACTTACACTCGGTTTAGGCGTCTCCACGACCGGTTTGACAAACTGCACATGGTGTACGTTCTTCTTTGTGATATCTGTCTCATATGGGTTTATTGTCTCATTGATGAGCTTTAGTGCTTCGGCACTGCTTACGTACTGATAATAGTATGGGTTGACGTCCGGGTCCTTGGTGTATGTCGGGAGTGTGTCCATCTTGATATTATCGGTCCCTATCTCGAAGGCCTTCATACCGAACCAAATAAGGTTTCCCACCGAAAGATCTGTCTCCACATTTTCCGCATAAATCTTGGCAAATGTCTCTACCTTCGTTATGTTCCTTGGTGTCAACAGCTTTTTCGCAACAGCCATCAGAAAATTTTGCTGCATCTCGATTCTACTAAAATCGGAACCGATATGACCTCTATATCTGACGAGTTCCATCGCCTTCTGTCCGTCTAGATGCTGCATTCCAGGTTCAAAGTGTATATGCAGATCCTGGGTGGGATCGTCATAGTGCATCCTATATGGTACATCAAAGTCAACGCCATCTATTGCATCAACCAAGCTTATAAATCCAGCTAAATCGACCTTTACCGTGAAGTCGGGCTCAAAGCCCACAATCGTCGCAATCTCCTTTCGGACAAGCGAGACTCCGCCCCGACCTAACGATCCGTTTATCTTTTTTATTGACCGTTTGGCGTCCACCTTTGTGTCTCTCGGTATGCTCAGGGCATGCATTGTTTTTCTATTTATATCGATGGTACCTACAATTAACGTATCTGCCGTATAGTTGTCACTTGTTCCGATGACAAGTATGGTATATGTTCCTTCCCGTCTGTTGCCTTCAACCGTTTCAGGGGCAACACCCTCAGGGAGTTTGTCCAAACCCTGTTCGTGCTCATCTGAAAGGCGTCGGTACCAACCTGAAATTTTCAGGCGCTCCCCCAAACTATTCTCGTCCCAGCGGTTGCTATTGCTGTTATCGATCTCGGGAGCGCGAATATATCTCGCAGCTATCGTAAAACAAATTGCTGCAACAATAAGCAGAATACAAACAGCCAGGCCTGCACTCCGCATTGATTTTCTTCTTTTCATAGTAATCCACCTTTGGCTCACCGTTCTATTTTTATCATGATTGTGAGCCGAGACTTATCGATATTTACCGGCCGCAAGCCTCTAATCAATTCACTGCGGCAGGCAATGTAAAGCTCATGGTCGTAGTTCCGCCATCACAATGACAGACGATATCCTCTCCGTGCTGCCTCAAAATATTCTTCGTCAGATATAACCCAAGTCCGAGACCCTCGGACCTTCTAGACCTATCCGTCTTATGAAAGCGTTCAAATATCCGGTCAACCTCATCCGGCGGTATGGCCTTACCCTCATCTGTAATAGAGAAGAGGACCTTTTTATCTTTCTCCCTGCGGGAAATCGAAATCTTGATAGTCGTACCCTCATTGGCGTACTTTACTGCATTATCCACAAGGTTGTAGATGACCCTTGTAATACTGTCCTGCTCGGCAAGGACCTCCACTGGGTCGTCAAAGTTCGCCTCAATGTCCAGATTCCGGTCTGTTATTCTCTTTTCAAGCCCTAATATTACAAGCCTTGTGGTCTCGCAGAGATCAAACTTTTTTAGGTTGAGTGTATACTGCTCCGATTCTATTCTGCTCATTTCAAGCATCTGCGATACGAGCCTACTGAGGCGTTTCACCTCGGAGGATACAATCTCGAGAGACTGCTTCTGCTTCTCCGGAGGGACGACACCGTCCAAAATGCCGTCGACATATCCTCCTATTGTTGTCATCGGAGTCTTTAATTCATGTGAAATGTTGGCAATAAATTCTCTTCTGCGCTCCTCAGTCTGCTGAAGTGCATCCGCCATATTGTTGAAAGACGAGGAGAGCTTTCCTATCTCGTCGTTTTTTTCTGTCTCGGGTACCCTGACAGAGAAGTTTCCTCTTGCAAACTGTTTGGCAGCTGAGGACATCAATGTAAGGGGTCTTGTTAGACGTTGTGCCGCAATGAATATCCATGCGAGGGACAGCAACATGACAGCAGCGGCTGTGGTGATGAAAATCCGGATAAAGTCAAATATCATCTCCCGAAGATTCTCTCCTGAAGTTGATACAAAAACAGTTCCTACAGTATTTCCGTTCCATGAAGAAATCGGTACACCTACACTGTAGTACTCACTCACCAGCAATCCGCCGAGAGTACCAAATCCGCTATATCCACCACTTAATACTATCTGACGCATTATGTTTTCGCCAACATAGAGATTTGCCCCAATTGCCGAAAAACTCACTTCGTCCGAAGTCTCTATTACCCGACCTATGTCATTTGTTATTATGACATAAGTGTCCGAAAGCTGGGCGTAGCTCCAAACAGTATTCTTAAAGCTCCTGTTTATTATGATAGTGTCGCTATATACGTTCCGGCTTGCTTGGTTGCTGATCGCTAATGCTGTATCCAACAGGGAGTCCTGCCGTTCCCTGATAAAAAAGCGGTACGCAAATACCGCAAAGGAAGTACCCAACACAATGAAGCTTAGCAATAGCAGCAGCGCTGTTACCAGAAACGTTCTAAAAAATGTACTTCTCATACTTATTTCACACCAATATTCGCGGTAGGGTTTATTCGTAGAAGAGTTTTATTCTTTCAGTAGTTCAAACTTATAACCGACACCCCATACGGTTTTCAGAGACCACTTACTACTTGCTCCCTCTAGTTTCTCCCTTAACCGCTTTATATGGACATCAACAGTCCGGCTGTCTCCAAAGTAATCGAAACCCCATACCTCATCTAACAGCTGGTCACGTGTATATACTCTGTTGGGGGATGATGCCAGAAAAAATAGGAGCTCCAGCTCTTTCGGCGGGGTATCGACCCTCTTCCCACACACCTTAAGCTCAAAGGCCTCCATGTTTATCTCAAGATTATCAAATATCAACTGTCTAACTTCGCTCTTTTCGCTTGCAACCCTTCTCATTACAGCATGGACCCTCGCAATAACCTCCTTCATTTCGAAGGGCTTTACGATATAGTCATCAGCGCCCATTTGAAGGCCGGATACCTTGTCGGTAGTCTCACCCTTTGCTGTGATCATAATAACAGGGACATTTGACTCAGCTCGGATCTCGCGGAGCACACCCCAGCCGTCAAGCCTGGGGAGCATAACATCTAGCAGGATTATATCTGGAGAGAACTCCTTGAAGAGAGAGAGCGCCTCTTCGCCGTCGCGCGCCGTTGCGGTCTGGAAACCCTCACGCTCCATATACAGACTAAAAAGCTCAGATATGTTTTCGTCGTCCTCTACTATTAGCATTTTTCTTGACATAGACACACCCCTTTTCTCTCATCTTTCCTTTTTTCGTCCTTGCCAGTTCTATTATTATTATAATAACAATGCAAAATAAATACAATGGACAATTTGTTAACACATTGACAGGGGACACAAGCATTTCTGTGAAGACAGCAATGTAAAATGTTGTCTTGAAAACATTAATATGTTATTGTTATATATAGAAATTGCAAGGGGGAATAACCATGAACGCAATGGAAGACCGCATCTTTACCGCAAGAAAAATTACTCCAAACACCTATGTTATTACCGGGACGGGCTGTGATAGTTACCTTTTGCTAGGGGACGAGAGCGCAATATTGATTGATTCGGGAATGTCAAAGAGAAACCTCAAGGAGTTTTGCCAAACGTTGACCGACCTGCCCTTTGCTGGGGTGATCAACACCCACGGACACGGCGACCACACCCTGGGAAATGGCTGGTTCAAGAAGGCATTTATGCATCCCTTGGCGGTTGAAGACGCACGGAGAGGCTTTGGAGATCTGACAGGGTACCCCACAGACTATGATATTGAGACGGTGGAGGAGGGCCAAATCTTCAACATCGGAAACCGAGAGCTCGAGATCATCTATATTGGAGCCCACAGCCTCGGTAGCATTGCGATACTGGACCGCACATACCGAATACTCTTTACCGGCGACGAGCTTGATCCCGGCCAGGTACTCTGTAACATGAATGGAGAAAAGTCTCCCGGCCAGACTATTGAGAACCACCAGCGGAACATGAAAAAGCTCAAAGCGAGATTTGACGAGTACGACATCATTTGCCCCGCACACAACGGCACCCCAATCGATAAGACGTATGTAAACGACTTCATTATCCTCGATCAGATGATAATGGACGGTGTCCCTGGAAGGGAAGACATATCATCTCCGACACTGCCCTTCAAACGTCCGGACGGCGCACTCCGTCAGAATTACAAGTGCGCACATATATGCTATCACCCAAATACGATCTTTGAGGATTGATTCGGAGAAAAGCAAGCTGCCTAAACTTTTGACTTTCTATGCGGTCGGTCGTATAATAGTTGCAAAGTCAACTATTTGCGACCGACTTTTTGTCGCACTGGGAGGAAACACATTGATATCCAAATTCATGAAAAAACACGGTTGGAAGTACATTCCCGGCCTCATTTTTCTAGCAATAAACTCGAGGATCCAAACATTGGCTCCTGCCGCACTTGGTGAGGCTTTTAACATGCTTGAAAGCGGCACAGTACAGAGAGAGTCAATATACCGGCAAGCAGGTCTTATAGTCATGATTGCGGTAGGCATTCTCGTTACGCGTTTTACATGGCGGATGTTTATAGTTATGAATGCCCGGACAATGGAAGTGTATATGAGGGAAGAGCTGTTCAAAAAGCTCCAGCGTTTACCCGTTTCCTTCTATGCCAAGCAGCGCTCCGGAGATCTTATGGCATACGCCATAAACGATGTCGGTGCCGTCAGACTTACATTCGGACCCGTGCTTTCTATGATTACAAACGGTTTGATCATTGGTGGACTTTCAGTGTTTTCGATGGTAAATGATATCGATAGCAGACTAACTGCTTTTGCACTTCTACCCATTCCAATCGCAGTTACAGGCATTGTCCTCATCGGACAACTCGTACGCCGAAAATTCCGAAGAGTCCAGGCGCTTTTTGCCAAGCTTTCGGGCTTTGTTAATGAATCAATCATGGGCATAAAGGTAGTTAAGACATTCGCGAGGGAGGATGAGTGGCTTAATGAGTTCTCAGACATATCAGATGATATGAAAGAGGCTAACATAGACCTATCATATACGAGTTCTATCCTCGGTCCTGCCACAGTGATTCCCTTCGGACTCAGTTTTGCCATCAGTCTGATATACGGCGGTAACCTTGTTGCAAAAGGGCTTATGCCTCTAGGCAACCTTATCGCATTCCAGGGTTATCTGCTGCTTCTGGAGAGGCCGGTCATACAGTTAGGGAGAATCGTAAACATGCTGCAGCGGGGACTAGCATCCTACAGAAGGCTTAATAGCATCTATAAAGAGGAGGAAATTCCCGAAAGCGAAATGATTCCCTACAACAGAGATATTCAAGGTAATATTTCTGCGCAGAATCTAACCTTTACCTATCCTGGAATGACCGCACCTGCGCTTCGGAACATCAGCTTTGATCTTGAGAGGGGAGGGACCCTTGGGATTGCGGGTCCTACTGGCAGTGGAAAGACGACACTTATTAGCCTTATCCTAAAGTTTTATAACACGACTGCGGATAGTCTGTTCATCGACAACGAAGACATAACCAATGTGCCTGCAGTGTCTATTCGGGATGTTACCGGCTATGTACCGCAGGATGGTTTCCTCTTCTCGGGGAGTATATATGATAACATCGCTTTCTACCATCCCGGTGCTGATATGGAACAGGTACGCAATGCTGCCACACTCGCCGGTATCCATGAGGAAATTGAGGCGTTCCCCAATGGGTACGATACACTTGTAGGTGAGCGGGGCACCCACTTGTCCGGAGGACAGAAGCAAAGAATTGCTCTCGCGAGGGCTTTGATTCGGGATCCCGACATAATTATATTGGACGATACGCTTTCGGCTGTCGATAATCTCACCGAACAGACCATAATCTCTCATCTTAACGGTGTTCTTTCGGATAAGACAGCAATAATTATCAGCCACAGACTCTCATCGCTGCAGAGCGCAGATAACATATTGTGGCTCCGAGACGGCGAGATAGTTGAAAGCGGTACTCATGAACAACTGATGGCAATCGGCGGAGAATATGCACAAACATATATCCAACAGTCCAAGGAGGCGAGCGATCATGACTAATAAAGAAAACAAAAAAAGCCGCAATGCTGTATCTCAAGATCCAGCACAGGGCCGTCAAACTTCGCAGAAAAAGCGCTCTAGCCTGATCCGTCTCGCTCTGTTGATGCGCCCACATTTGGGAAAGCTCCTTCTTGCAATACTCTGTGTAATAGCAGTAAACTCCGCAGAGATACTGAAACCTTTTCTATCAAAGGTCGTTATAGATGACTTCCTGGTTGGAAAAGAGCAACAAAGAGGGCTCTACTCAGTTATTGGTATTGGAGTCATATACTTCGTAGTCGCTGTCATCGGCTCGCTATTATCCATGACACAGGTCAGGCTTGTGACAGTACTTTCGCAAAGCATTCTCAACAAGCTGCGGATAGACACCTTCGAAAAAATTCTTTTCATGCCGATGAGGTCGATCGACCGCCACGGAACCGGTCGCCTAATAACACGCGCTACCAATGATGTAGAAACCATCAACGAGTTTTATTCGGATGTCTTTATCAATCTATTTCGTGATGTTTTTCTGCTTATCGGAATCGTAATATCTATGCTCTTAATGGACTTTCGGCTCTCTCTTGTAGCTTTTACCGGAGTTCCTCTTATTGTTATTATCACTTTCTCTCTGAAGCGTGTCATAAAGCGCAACTTCAAAAATATGAAAACGATCATCGGTCAGATAAACGGGTTCTTTGCTGAAAATGTAGCCGGTATGCGTATCGTGCAAGGCTTCAACCGTCAGATGGAAAAACTCAAGGAGTTTCGTGACCTGAACAGTGCCTATTTCCGCACGACAAAGCTTCAGGTGCTCCTAAACTCATTTCTACGTCCCACGATGGAGGTCATCAACAGCGCTGTTATTGCGTTGCTTATCGCTTACGGATACAACCGCATGAGCGGAGGACTTCTGGAGATAGGCGTGCTATATGCCTTTACCGACTATATTAAGCAGTTTTTTAATCCGATAAATGACTTAGCCGAAAAATATACGACCGTCCAATCTGCCCTAGTATCTACCGACAGGATCTATGAGATCCTCGACGATAATGATCTTGAGGAACCTTTTGAGGGTAAAAAGGGCGGAGAAGTAGTAGGTGAATTGGAGTTCAGAAACGTTTGGTTTGCCTACGAGGACGAGAACTGGGTGCTTAAAGATGTCAGCTTCCATGTACCTGCCGGAAAAAAGGCCGCGTTCATCGGGGCTACAGGAGTTGGAAAATCAACCATCATCAGTCTGGTAAGTCGGTATTACAACGTACAGAGAGGGCAGATACTTGTTGACGGTGTGCCGGTTGAAGACTGGAAGCTTCGGGATCTTCGCCGGGGTGTATGCACCGTCTTACAGGATGTGTTTCTATTTACTGGTACGGTTGAAGAAAACATTGACATGTCAGCGGGCCTGACACAGGATGAGATTAAATCGGCACTAGAGAAATCATGTGCAGATGAATTCATAAAAGAAATTGGCGGTTTATCAGCACCAGTAACCGAACAGGGGTTGAACTTCTCCACAGGACAAAGACAGCTATTCTCTTTTGCCCGGGCGATTGCCCACAACCCGTCAATTCTTGTGCTCGATGAGGCTACAGCGCACATTGATACACATACAGAAACTTTGGTTACCCAGTCCCTCGAGAGTATCTCAAAGGGCAGGACATCGATATTCATTGCACATCGCCTCTCAACGATACGTGACTGCGACATCATTTTCGTTCTCCATGACGGAGCTGTTGCCGAACAGGGCACACACGAAGAGCTCCTTGCTGCAAACGGCCTCTACACAGAGCTCATTCGCGCACAGACTACGTAAATACGAAAAACCTTCCCTAAGTCGGGAAGGTTTTTTGGTGGAGGAGGGCGGATTTGAACCACCGAAGTCACTGACAACAGATTTACAGTCTGCCCCCTTTGGCCACTTGGGTACTCCTCCGTATGGAGCTGGTGAACGGACTTGAACCATCAACCTGCTGATTACAAATCAGCTGCTCTGCCGATTGAGCTACACCAGCATGATGAAAAGCTGCCTTCTGTGAAACGGCCATATCATAATACCATATTCATTTTTTTGTGTCAACACTTTATTTTTGCCGAAAAATGGCGCGCAAATTGCAAGTTAAAGTGAAACACTTTACTCTGTCATAATGTTATCCGAAAATCTTGTGTTTTTCGCTTCTTTCTGGGGGGCAGTTTGGGGCGGCAGAACGGGCTATGCTTTCTCTATGAAAATCTACTTAGCTCTTCTTTATCAAATGACAAATTTCCACACATCTCTTGGACTTTTGTGCAGGGATATGCATTCTGCTTGTGCAGGGATATGCGTTCTGCAACGATTAAGCTCTAGAAAACCACATCTCTAGAAAACCACGCATTATTTGAGACTTCCAACCTAGTTAAGCCTTACAACTTATTTAGGCCTTACAACCTAGTTATATTCAATAAGATATAATTCGGAAAAGTGATACGAAATATGCGGTCAGACGCATACTCTGCAAAGAGGGAGACACATATAATGCGAAAAATGCGCAGAAATCGAAGTAATGTGTGAACGGTGAAGAGGAAA
>JAAYOS010000149.1 GCA_012520195.1 Clostridiales bacterium
AACTTCCTGAACGAACGGCAATTTTGTGCGCTGAGAAATGCCCAGCCCGGCAGACCCGGTTACTGCAGCCTTTACAGTAATGGATCCGAAATTCTCGTGCAGCTCCCGAAGGATTTCGAGTAGGATCTCACGGACTCTGGCATTATGCCTTTCATATCTTTTATATTGAATATTCAGATTGCTGTCGGTGAGAACTGCCTTGACAGTCGTTGAACCGACATCTATGCCTAATAAGTGTTGCATTAACTATCTCAGATCCAATCTTACAATCTTACAATCTTACAATCTTACAATCGTTCAATCGTTCAATCATTAAATCGTTAAATCGTTCGAAACTATTCGTAATGGATATCCCAACGTAGGGGCACATCAATGATGAAACAGCCTCATTCCGGTGAACGCCATTACGATTCCATATCTGTCACACGCTTCAATTACATTGTCATCTCTAATCGAGCCTCCAGGCTGTACTACGAAACTGACTCCGCTCTTGGCCGCACGCTCAATATTGTCTCCAAAGGGGAAGAATGCGTCCGAACCCAGAGATACACCGCTGATTTTTGAGAGGTATTCCCTCTTCTCCTTATCTGTCAGCGGCTCGGGCTTTTCCTCAAAAAAGTCCTTCCAAACGTCGGTCATAAGGAGGTCCTCCCAATACTCAGATAGGTAGACATCTATTGTATTGTCGCGGTCAGCCCTCCCGACACCCTTCTTAAACTTGAGGTTTAGAGTCTTTTCATGCTGTCTTAAAAACCAAGTGTCTGCCTTACTTCCGGCCAGTCTTGTACAGTGAATACGAGACTGCTGTCCTGCTCCGATGCCAATAGCCTGTCCGTCATATACATAGCAGACCGAGTTCGATTGTGTATATTTTAGTGTTATTAGCGAAATCATCAAGTTGAGCCGTGCACTTTCGGAAAGATTGGTATTTTGGGTAACGATATTATTGAATATATTCTCATCCACACGGTAATCGTTTCGCTTCTGCTCAAATGTTATGCCGTATACATCCTTGCGCTCGATTTCCCGAGGCTCATAATCCTCATCGATCTTAATAACAGTATAGTTCCCCTTACGTTTGCGCTTCAGTATAGCAAGGGCTTCCTCGGTGTAGCCCGGCGCTACAATTCCATCAGATACTTCCGGCAGGATTATTGCGGCTGTTTCTCTGTCACAGACATCGCTTAGTGCGATGAAATCACCATACGATGACATTCTGTCAGCACCTCTGGCCCGTGCATAAGCACATGCTAGCGGCGAGAGCTCTTTGTTTTCGACAAAATAAATACGCTTCAGCGTTTCGTCTAACGGTAGACCTATAGCTGCACCAGCCGGACTTACATGCTTAAAGGATGTTGCTGCAGGGTGTCCGGTCGCTTCCTTGAGCTCCTTTACAAGCTGGTACGCATTTAGCGCGTCGAGCAAGTTGATATATCCCGGTTTACCGTTGAGAACCTTAATGGGCAGTTCCCCCTCAGCCATAAAAACACTTGCCGGAACTTGATTGGGGTTGCATCCATATTTCAACATCATTCTATTCAAGCTTATACATCCTTTCACGTCAAACTGTATGCCTGTTTATTA
>JAAYOS010000150.1 GCA_012520195.1 Clostridiales bacterium
ATTCGTCAAAATACTACAAATTCTTCTAGTTTGGATTGTCGACAGAACTGTGTATTTATCAAGGTAGATCAGCGTTACAGAGACGGATTTAGCGTTACAGAGACAGAACTAGCGATAAACATCACAGACCTAGTGTTTATCGAGCAGATAAAATAGACCCTCGAGAGCCGGAGTTACTATCCGACCTTCGAGGGTTTATTGTTTACATTTTCCGATTTCGCTTAAGTTAGAACGCACATACGATTCTTCTGACGGCTTCTTCTGTGTTTTCAGCAGATCCGAAGGCTGTAAGTCTGAAGTAACCTTCACCTGAAGGACCGAATCCGGAACCGGGGGTGCCGACGACCTGAGTCTTCTCTAGGAGCTCATCAAAGAACTCCCATGAGGTCAGTCCGTTTGGAGTTTTGAGCCAGATATAGGGCGCGTTTTCTCCGCCGTAGACCTCGAAGCCTGCTTTTTGCAGACCGGATTTGATAGTATGCGCATTTTTCTTATAATACGCAATTGTATCTAGAGTCTGCTTCTTGCCCTCTTCGGTAAATATCGCGCTCGCTCCGACCTGTGATATATATGATGCCTCGTTAAACTTGGTTGATTGTCTTCTCGCCCACATAGCGTTGAGGCTCTGTCCGTCAAACTGCAGATCCTTTGGAATAACGGTGTAACCGCAGCGAACACCTGTAAAGCCAGCAGTTTTAGAAAAACTCTTAAACTCGATTGCACATGCCTTGGCACCGTCAACCTGATAAATTGTTTTGGGCAGACCGTCCGATATGAATGCACTGTAAGCGGCGTCGTAAAGCAAAATAGAACCGTTTTCGAGTGCATAGTCAACCCAACGTTTCAGCTGATCAAGGGTTGCGTGCGCGCCTGTGGGGTTATTGGGGTAGCATAGGTAGATAATATCCGCTTTTTCTTCGGGCAGTTCGGGTACAAAGCCATTTTCCGCGACACAGGGCATGTAGATCAGCTTAGACCAACGTCCGTCAATGAGGTCGCCTGTACGTCCGGCTATTACGTTTGAGTCGATATAGACAGGGTAGACGGGGTCACAGACTGCGACTGTATTGTCAATGTCAAAGAGTTCACCGATATTTCCCGTGTCCGACTTTGCGCCGTCGTTTATAAACACCTCGTCTAGTGAGAGTTTAACGCCGTATGCTGCATAGTCATTTTCAATGATTGCATTTCTCAGAGTATGATATCCAAAATCCTGGCCGTAACCCTTAAATGTGTCGGTTTTTCCCATTTCGTCGACAGCCCTGTGCATGGCGTCGATTACAGCAGGTACCAGAGGTTGCGTGACGTCGCCGATACCTAGACTGATTACATCCTTTTCAGGATGCATGGCCTTATACTCATTTACTTTGTTACGAACAGTTACAAAGAGATAGTTTTGCTGGAATTTTGAGAAGTTTGAGTTTAACTTTAGCATTTTCAGTCCCTTTCATCTATTTATTCCATTATACATCTATACATCCTAATGGTTTTGAGTCCTGAATACTATTTGGGCAGTGAAATCCTCTCTACGTCTATTTCACCAGTGAATACCTCTTCAGCACCACCGGTCAGATAGACAATGTTTGTAGTCCTGTCCCACCGGATATGCAGGATGCCACCGAGAGCCTTCATGTCGGCCTCTCCGTTACTCTTGCCAAGAAGAGTTGCTGCAACAAGAGCGGCACAGTTTCCGGTTCCACAGGACAGGGTTTCACCTGAACCGCGTTCCCATGTGCGGATTGTTATATTATTTTCATCCTGTATTGAGATAAACTGAACGTTTACGCCCTCAGGAAAGCTAGGGTGTTTCTCTAGATAGGAACCTATGCGCCTAACAGGGAACTTGAGTGGGTCGTCTACCACGATTACAGCGTGTGGGTTTCCCATTGAGACACATGTCATGCTTAACTCCATCGGGCATATTCCCAAGTCAGACACATCGTGGCCAATATAACGTGAACCCTCAGAATCATATAGGCCGGGAAGTCTAACGGGCATGTCGACTATAGAACCGGATTCCCGAAGTGTTGTGGGGATAAGGGAGGCCTCAAGGATAGGTGCACCCATCTCAACAGTAACCGAAGTAACACGGTCACCATCTATATCGAGTGAGAGGGTTTTTATACCGCTTAATGTGTCTACTGTGACCGTATCCCTTCTTGCGATACCATGCTCATAGATATATTTCCCGACGCACCTAATACCGTTGCCGCACATTTTTCCACGAGATCCGTCGGCGTTGTACATGTCCATGAAACAGTCGTATTTCTCAGATGGCTGAATCAAGATCAGTCCATCAGCTCCAATGCCAAAGTTGCGATTGCTTAACAGTACGGCAAGCTCTTCAGGGTTATCAACCTTTTCTTCAAAACAGTCGATATAGATATAGTCGTTGCCGGTACCGTGCATTTTCGTAAATTTCATAATAACACACCTCCTAGACCATAGGGATTATTAATAAGTTGAGATTAAAGCAGAATAATACCAGCCTTTTCACATTCTCGGATAGTAGCCTCGCTCCAGATGGAACATTGTACTTCGCCAATATGCGCCTTTCGCAGAAAGAACATGCAGAGTCGGGATTGCCCAATACCCCCTCCAACTGTTTGGGGCAACTCATTAGCAAGCAGAGATGCCTGGAAGGGGAGACTTGCTCTTTCAGTGCTTCCTGAAATCTTCAGCTGCTTCATCAGAGTTTCGGCGTCGACGCGGATGCCCATAGAGGAGATTTCAAACGGGATATCTAACAGCTGATTGTAGAGAATGATATCGCCGTTCAAATTCCAGTCGTCGTAGTCGGGAGCTCTGCTGTCGTGGGGCTTTCCAGATTTGAGTGCTCCGCCTATGCCGATGATGAATACAGCACCGTGCTTCTTAACAGCCTCATACTCTCTCTGTTGCGATGTTAAATCAGGATAAGTATCTTCAAGTTCCTGTGCAGTAATGAAGGTAATCTTATTTGGAAGC
>JAAYOS010000208.1 GCA_012520195.1 Clostridiales bacterium
AATAATATGGTAATGTTAAATTGTTAACAAAGATGTTAATAAAACTTAATAATTAATTATCATAATAAAAATATAAGAAGAAGGATAAAAAGAGGGAGTGTCGAATAAGTATGTAAGGGGAGATATAACCCTAACAAAAAATAAAGGAAGGGAAGGAAAAAAATGGAAGATATGGTGAGCGAAAGGGAATTGAGGATTTACGCGGACAATTGGGCACAGGACATTTACGACAAGGACAATGACAATGGCAGGAGAAAATCAACCAAGAGGGAAAAGGAAATTATTTCCAACATCATCTATGGTGCATTGCTAGCAATTCGCACTGGAGCAGATAAGCAGTCAGCTATGGATACAGCGGAATTCACTGGTAATCTTTTCCTGCGGAATGCGAATGGATACCTAACCTTCTACACTCCGATCAAGGAGTGTGACCTGCTTTAATCCTTGCACTAGCGCAGGATCAACTCCTGCGCTATCTGGAAGGATTAAACAGTAAGAAAATAAAATAAAGGAGTTTTGAAGATGAAAAAAGTTTACAGAGTCAAAAGAGTCCACAAGGATAACGATTTCCAGAAAATGGATCTCTCCGATTGGTTTGCTCACTATGAGGTAAACACTGGAATTTATTGGCAGATCCTGCGTCAGCAGATTCGCGGCCGGAAGTACGATTTAGAATACGGATCAGATCTTGATGATCTCATGCAATCTGCCATTGAACAGGTCATCTTACAGTTCCAGAAGAAGGAAACAATCCCCAGCTATTGGAAGTTGACTTCCTTTAAAATGGCCGCTAAAAATGCCATTAATTCCCATATCAGAGCAGCAGATAAATTTGCTGCTCGCCCGTCCGCTCATATGCTGGAAAAGTATGGAGAGGCTAAAATTGCTGGTCTCTCCGAAAAAACTATAGCGGAAAGAAAAAAGCATTACAGCGTAAAGAAATTTGGCTTTATCGGTGACGGTGACAGAGTTCCCGTCACACTTGGGAATTATTCCCAGGTGGAGATTCTGGTGGACCTCGAAAGAATCTTGACTCCCGAGCAGTTAAAAATTACCAAACTGCTCAACCAGGGTTATCTCCAGACAGAAATTGCCAAAATGACCAAAGTGGACGTGCGGACGATCAGACGGCAAGTTTCCAGAATAAGGAAGTCTATACTGGCAGCAAAGCTCCTAGAAACTGCCTAAAATTACATATTATCCCTATGCTACCCTCGCATCCGCGAGGGTTTTCTTTTTCCTGCCCATATCCATAAACTAGTACATTATCCATATACATCTATCATCTGGCAACATATGGGAGCCCAGGTACGCTCTGTACGGCATTTTAGCTACCATGTCCATAGCTATATGCCTATGCCTAGTTTGTCCTGCCAGGATCGCTATATGGGCATGTACAGCGATTTTGATATTTTACAATCGTATTTTTAGCCATTTTTTTTCCCATATTAAGGTAAAAAGCGAAAAAAGTATATCAAACAATATTACATATGGGCATTATTGCTTTTGTGTTCATATATAGTATTAAATATGAATGATATACGGGATATATTTATATGTAGGAATATTAGAATTGGTAAATATTGGTGTCCGGTTTGCGTTAATATTTGTATAGTATTATATAACAGAACAAGGAAAGGGGCTGCTGGAATGAAGGGAATTGAGGGTTACAGGGTCAGCACAGGGTACGACAGAAATGTTGGCGTTAACAGATTGTGGATAGAAGTGGTAGTTTCTGGACATAACGGTGGTTACATTAATTTCAATTTTCAACAAAATGAAGATGGTAAAGATTGGTATGGATGCAAAATTGAAATACATACAGAAAAAATCGAAACAATTCAAAGATCGCTGAGGATTGCCAAAAAGGTTAATATTGGATTTTACACCCAACCAGAAGAGGTAATAAAATCACTAGAAGAATTAAAGATTCAAGAGGTTTGTTATCATCCAGGTAAAAATGAGTATTTCACGGAAAAGAATTGGCCACAGGGTAAAACTTATATGATTACCCTTAACAGCGATTGTCTTTTTACGGTAATTGCAAATAATGAAAAAGATGCAATCGAAAAGGGTATAAAACGAATAGCAAAAAATATAGATGGTTGCCCATACAGCAGCGAAACATGGAAAAAATGGTTAAAAGAACAAACCGTTAAGTTAATAGAAGATGAAAAACTTTTCCAGAAGTACGAAATTGAAGAAAAGGAAAAAGAGGAGGATCTTGTTGCAATATAAGCGCATTCATACCGGGAAGGGATTAACCTTCCCGGTTATTTTTTTATGTACAGGAAACAGAAAGTAAAATAAATTATTTTTACCTGTCCTGTTATGTATCATTTTTGTATAGTATATATAACAGGATTATGGAGGAGGTAACAGAACATTGTTCAAATATTTTACTGTCAATGCAGATTCGGATATTGGGAAAATTAAGAAACAGTTTAAAAACCTGGCCCGTGAACTTCATCCAGATTTTAACAATGGATGCAAGGAAAAAGAGCAACAGTTCAAAGATATGCTTAATGAATACGAAAAAGCATTAAAGTTTGTTGGGGATCAGAAGGGTAAAAATTACCGTTTTGATCCGGAATACACAGATTTGATTTTAGACATTCTCCGCATGGAGATGGAAAATGTTGACATTGAAATTTGTGGTTGGTTTATTTACCTGTGGGGAAATACGAAACCCTATAAAGAAGAACTAAAGAAAAAAGGTTTTAGATGGAATCCCAAAAAGGTATGTTGGTATTGGCGGCCCGCATGGTACAAAAATAAAAGTCGCAGATCTTGGGATATGAAAGAAATAAGAGAGGTATACGGCAGCGAAAAAGTGCAACAAAAACAAGAACAAAAAGAACA
>JAAYOS010000151.1 GCA_012520195.1 Clostridiales bacterium
TCAAGTCCGTTAGCGTCCACCATATGATATAGCCTCCAAGCCTTGTATTATAAAGGTTTGGGGGCTTTCTGTATCTTCGGTTTGCGACGCCAACGAAAAGGAAAGGTAGAGTTATCTGATTAGGACAATGTTAATCTTCTCTGACAGAGGCCGCCTAGCAACTCTGGTACTGGCCCTCTTGCAACTCTGACACCGACTCTGTCGCCGAGCAACCCTGACACCGGCCCTGCCACCTACCCCCCTGGCGACATTGCCGCCTCGAACTATGCACAGAATTATCAGGAGCGTTCGGAATCCCACATAACCCCACAAACATACCACATATGAACAAATAATTGGACAGGAATATACATTATTTAATAACAAACGTAAAATTTCAAAAGTCAGTAGCCAAGATCTGCCTTATACTTGTATTAGCCTCGAGGATAATTACGAGGACTAATACGATTCAAGGAGGTTTATCGATGAGAAAAGTTTCCGTTAGGATAGGTTCATTGCTAATGGTTTTCGCTTTACTTGTTTGCGGACCTGCGGGACTTATCACAGCATCAGCGGCTCCTGAGGCGGTTGTTGAGAAGACAGCGAGTGTTATAAGTGCCGCCACCGGACGCATAGATGCAGTTGAAATGGGTGGTCGTACATGCTATGTTTACGTTCCTGCTTCGGACCGAGTGGGAGACATGATTGGACTAGCTCCCCTCATAGTGGTTCTCGGTAACGGGAAATACACGGAAGCAGACCTGCTCAAAGAGGTTCACGATAAGGGCTTTGCGGATATTGCCAATCGGGACGGACTGTGCATTGTCTATGCAAATCCTATCGAGTCGTGGGATTCCGATGTAGATGCATCTGCTGCGGGTAGCTTGATTGCAGGCATCTACGACGCATTTTCCTGTAACCCCACTTTGAATTTCGTAGACGGCGTAGCTGAGGTGACCGACGAAGAGACCGGAGAAACAAAGGTTTACTATCCAGGCTTTGAGTTGAATCTCCAGATGTTCGGCGAAGGCAAGGGCGCGGACTACATTATGAAGCACTTCACGGTGCCGAATGAGGTTTCCGCAAACTATGCTACTCAGATCTTCCCCGGAACCGGTATGCCAAGCGCGGTTGCGCTTTTCAATCCATCAACTCTGTCAGTCAAGCGTGAGACCGGCAGCGCAATGAATATCGCCATTGTGGGAGGTCCCGAAAACTCTCTTGAAGTTGCCGCTTCGTATGCGGTCGGTCCCAAAAATATATATAAAGTAATGGATGAGCACAACGTTTCTGGGTTTACGAAGGATCTGGTAATATCTCTCTACGATGAGGTCGTGGACAAAAATGCATCGAACTATGCCCAGAATGGAATCATCGAAATATGCGAGCGCCTCACTCTATCCACAGGCAAAACAATGAAGTACTTCAAGTATATCCCCGATACACTAGATTTGACCGTCAAAGGTGAAATTCCTATTATGATTTGGTGCCATGGCGGTGGTGGAGACGCCGAGACTCAGGTTGAAATGACAAAATGGCCAGAGTATGCGAAAGAGTTCGGTATTATTGTTCTTGCAATTGACCAACATCAGCTATTCAATGCCGATGAGATAGTTGAGATGCTGGATACCGAGCTTGCCAAGAACACCTATTTGGACGGTACTCGCGTCTACATCAGCGGATTCTCGATGGGTGCGGCGACCACCTGGAATACCGGCTTGAAGCAATGGAAACGATTTGCCGCAATAGTTCCCACTGGAGGAATAATGGTGCAGCCTTCTGACGAGTTGGATGCAGCGGTAGTAGAAGGCGGAATTTTGCCGGCGCTGTATAGTGCAGGCGGTGTGTCTCCTCTGCCCGAGCTCCCGTCGGAGCAAATCCAGGCACCCATGCAGCATCTGTTTAAGCTTAACGATGCTGGAGAGTATACATATGATGCCGATACAGGAATGTGGGGACAAGAA
>JAAYOS010000209.1 GCA_012520195.1 Clostridiales bacterium
ACGTAGAGCACCCCGACGGTATGCCTCCCGTCAACGTAGGTTCCTATACTGTATGCCTCATCGATGTAACCCTTGAACTCGCTCCATATCGGCAACCGCTGGGGAAATATCTGGAAATCCTCGAAGACCTCCTGGACGAACCTCATATACCGGCCGGGGTCGAAAGCGTTCTTGAAGACCCCATCGATGAGCCTGATCGTCTCCTCCTCCTTCATGAACGATCACCTCCGGCAAAATATCCGGATAATATGACCTCTTTTGGCCCGGAGATATCGACCGGCCCGAATGCCGGGCGGAAGAACTCTTCTGAGATCCCGGATCGGATCGCCGCGAGCATGGGGAGAGGTTTCTTGATATACGCAATCTTTGTGAGAATCTTCTTGATGGTCGCCTTCGGGAGCGCCCCATCCTCTATCAATCCAAGGACACTTCCCACGTACTCTTCATCCTCGTCCGTAAACTCCGGCGAATGCCGGATCGCCCTGAGGATACGGGTGAATTTGACCTCGCTCCCCCTGCTCCCGCGTGAAGGTGCAATGGTGCCCTCGACGGCAAACACATCCTCAAACGCGGCCTTGTTGGGCGCAAGCATCGAGTAAAAGTCCGGCCCGATGGCATGCCTCTTCGTCGATACCTCCGCCCGGAGGAGGTCCGCCGCATGCAGGAAGTCCACCTCCCGGGTAACGGCTCCCCCCTCACCGCCGACCGTCGTCTGGAAGATCTTTCGGAGTTTCCCCCGCCGAAAGAACGTGACCACCGACCGCTCACCGGACGCCCGGCCGCACCGTGCCTTCTTCGGGAGGTGCTTTATCTTCTTGAAGAGAGCGGGATCGCTATCCCGTATACCGCGCAGGAACGTCAGATACCCAAGTTCGAGATCTTCCTCCTCATCTTCCCCCGTGATCGTCTTTCGTGACGTCAACTTCGTGAAGAGATCGTGCGACTTGATCTCCTCGTCGGTCAGGAGAGGAGCGTCGTTACCGAGCATCTCGATGAACGCCGCAATCTTTGCCTCAGCAGCCTCCTGAAGGCCGATCTCCTCGTTGATACGCCCCGCAGGGAAGAAGTTGAAGATATGGATCTTCTCAAACTTCGTATCCACGCGGTTGATGCGGCCGACCCGCTGCATCATCCGTGTCGGGTTCCACGGTATATCGTAGTTGATCACCACATTGGAGCGATGGAGGTTCACCCCCTCCGAGAGAACCTCAGTCGTCACGAGGATCCGGTAATCGTCCTTCGGATGTCGAGACTTCGCATCAAAATTCTCGATGATCGAAACCCTCTCGCTTTCCAGAGACGACCCGTGATACTCAAGAACACAGCCGCCGAACCGCTCCCTCAGGGCACCGGTGATATAATCCGCCGTCTCTTTCGCCTCGGTGAATATGATGCACTTCTGATCCTTCAACCGGGGGTCCGTCAAGAGCGCTTCAATGAACGCATCGATCTTCGGGTCATCATCGACGGTATCCCAGAGGGATTGCAGTCTCTTGAGGATAGTAAGGTCACCCTTGAGGTCTTCCAGAAACGTCGGGCTGAAATCGGATGAGGGCAGGCAGTAAACCTTCTTATCGTCGATGAGTGAGGC
>JAAYOS010000152.1 GCA_012520195.1 Clostridiales bacterium
AACTTAAATGGTGCCATGAAAATATCCTTCTTTCTATAAGAATGATTCAAAATATTGTGAAGCATTCTATTTTTCTCTGTCTCAGTTGGTTTGATATTATCAAGAAAAGTCCTAAAATCTTCTTTTCTCACGCTAAATCACCTTCCATTTCCATTTTCAAAAGCTTTCTGCCCTTGAGTAGATAGCCTCGAATCGTGGATTGGCTTTTGTTCAATATCCCCGCTATTTCCTCAGTCGTATAACCCTCATAGTAATATAGGTAAATAGCTGTCTTGTATTTAGAGGGAAGCTCCATCACCATTTCAAGGGTAGTGTCTATGTTGACGGGCTGCTCAATCGCCACATCTGTCGCGTGATCTATACCTACCGTTTTAGTCCACCAATGTTTTAGATGGTCCTTGCATAGATTTGTCGCAGTTCTAATTAACCACGCCTTTTCATGCTCTGTACTTTGAAAAACAGTTTTGTCCTTCATTAGGCGGATAAATGTGTTTTGTACCATATCCTCCGTATCAGGCCCGTTCTTCATAAACATGAAGCAAACGCGGTAAACAGTATCCACATGGCGATTATACATCTGTATCAGCTCTTCATTCGTACGCAATAAAGAACTACGCAATTGACTTCCCCCTTTCACTACTAATACGATTGAGAATAAGAAATCGTTTCCGTTAATTAATGTAAATTGCTATTACTTTCATTAGCTTGTGTTAATTTCACATACAAATTACGGCTATTGTCCGTACTTTACCACACTATTCAAATCCCTTACTTATCAAATCTGGAAATACATTTCAGTGCTACGGACATTTCCTTCTTAAATTTTACTATATAGAGAAGAAAAATGCTGCCTCACAAGCAGCATTTCATTTATTTAGTTGCAGCAAAAGCTTTTCGATTCTCGCAGTGCAGTCCCTCCTGCGGTCTTCCGGCCTTCGCCATGAGTCGGACAATGGGAAGTTTATACCGTCTTTGACAGACGGACCCAAATCCCATTCGCCTTTTTCGTCTCTATGTCGATTAATCCAGTCAACCGCAAAACTCAGCTTTTCCCCAGCACACGAAAAACCCGCAAGCTGCTCAAGGGCGGAGAGATACCTGTTTGTTTGCTTTGATGTAAATTCAGCGGGAATAATGGATATTCTAGAGTCATAAACATAATAGATTCCATCATTATTATTAATAATAAAGTCCACAAATGCCGCTTCAGTTTTGTCATCCAACATTTCCTGCAACAAATTGACCATATAGAACTGCGAAATATCTAAGATTTGACGTATCCATCTGTTTGAATACCGGAGCACATTTCGTGAATTCCTCACTTCATAATTTCAAGTTAGCTACTGATCGCTTCCCATCTTATCATCTAGTTCGCTAGGTTGACTCTCTTGCTGAGATACATCGGGAGTTTCAGCATTTTCCGCCAATGGAGGCGGAGACTGTGTTAATTGCTGTACAATGACAGCATCTCCCTCAGGTTTATTTTCGTCGTACTCCAATGGAAATGCAATGCGAACCTTGAAGTCGTCATAGTCGATATTTATTGAAAAGCTCCCTCCACAGGCCTCCGTAAAGGTTTGAGCGATGGACAGGCCAAGTCCTGAGCCCTCGCCGCTGCGTGATGCATCACCGCGTACAAAGCGCTCCGCAATTTCTTCGGGAGTAAAGCTCAGTTCGTGCTTGGATGTATTCTTGATTTCTAGAACTGCATTACCTTCCTCTGCCCATGTACGTATATGGACGCGAGACCCACTGAGCGAATAGCACAGGGCATTGTCAATCAGGTTCTGAAGGACACGGTACAGCTTCTGGCCATCACTTCGGATTTGAAGAGGACCATCAACATGATTGACCCGAAATGTTAGGTCGAATGTCGCTATCTTTTCCTGCATATCAGCAAGTGTCTGTTCAACCAATCTGCTCAAATCAAGAAGTTCATTCTCCACAACAAGGTTTCCGCTAGTAGCTTTTGAGACAGCGAATATATCATGAATCATAGTATTGAGCTTGTCTGCCTTTTCCGAGAGGATATCTGCATACTCAATTGCCTGCGCTGGCAGTGGCTCCTTTTTTAGAAGATCGATATAGCTGATTATTGAAGTAAGTGGCGTTTTGAGATCGTGAGAAACATTGGTGATGAGATCGACCTTCAGACGTTCGGATGCAAGCTGCTCTTCAAGTGCATTGGACATCCCGCTCTGTATACTGTTAAGATTATGCGCGTATTCCTGCAAATCAGATCTGCTATCTAAGTCCAGAGGCGTACTCAAATCACCGGATTTTATTCGATTGATTTGCGAGACGAGCTTTCCGGTATCTGAAATAAAGCTGTGATACTTCACCGAAGCAATAACGAATATGGCAACGCCTAATATCGCAAATATTGTCGATGGTATGGCTGACCGAAATGTCAGAATAACTAGAATGAACAGGGCGAGTTCTGAAGCAACGAAGACCCAATAACCAATAAGCATTCGACGTTCAAATGGGAATCGCCGTGTTAGTCTGCTATAGATTCTCATAAGGGTACGGATACTGTTATGCTTGAAGAACTCAGCTTTGTTATACTGCAGGTCTTTGACGATTAGGTAGATGCACCAGAAGCAGGCTAAAAGTAGGGCGAATACAAGCGCTAGCTCTTCCCAATATGATACGCTGTAGTTAAAAACGCCTTCGAGCAAAAATCCGAGGATAATGGCTATAAGTGCCGCAAATGCAAGCTTAAACTCAAACCATACTCGGGCCGTGATGGTAGCACACCTTCTAAAGAAATACCTCTTGTCTTCACTCTTGATAGCAGAATATATGAGCAATAGGATGGATGCGAATAGTGCGACTAAAACCGCTACAGCACCAATTCGTACCCAAAGACGAACCTCCTTAAGAGTATATATAAAAGAACTCGAAAAGTTCTCCGGTTCAGATCGTAATGCATATACAACCAAAATATCTTCACTACCATCGTAACCGGCTATGAAGTTGTCGAAGTTTCGGCTTAACTGGGCAAGACTGTTATCGATAGTTACCTCATATCCAGAGATGTTGTCTGATAAATATTCCTTCAGCAAGTCGGTCTTTTTGGAGATGTGCAACTTAAGGGAATTATCTTTCACCAGTAGAAGATAGTCGTACTTAAAGTCGTAGCCTTCATTAGGGATCGTATTATATATAATCGTCCCATCTTTATTTTGCACAAAGCAAGCAATGTTTGTCACTTCATTCTCAAAACTATAAATTCTATGTGATTCATAAGTAGAGGAAACGCCGCTGGTTCTCCGAGCTAGGCCTAGTAAGTCGCCCATGTGGTCCGCCACAACAGACTTGAACACGCGTGTATCGTACAGTTCCTTTTTCAAAGCCAAATCGGCAATATCATCAACATGCTGCAAATCATCAAATGTAATATTAAATGAAAATATTAATGCGGCAGCGCATAAGGTTAATATGATATTCAGTCCAATAAAAAAGCATAGCCATGCCCGAAAACCTTTCCGCTGTCGTTTAATTGTAGTACTCATAGCTTTGTAGCCTCATTTCCTCAATTAGGTAGATATTTATATCTTTTCGATTTTGTACCCGAGCCCCCATACAACCTTCAAATATTTTGGTGCACCGGGATTGATTTCGATTTTTTCCCGGATTCGCCGTATATGTACCATCACAGTGTTTTCGACGTTGTACGCCGGTTCATTCCAAATGCGTTCATAGATCTCTTCAGATGAGAAGATCCTTCCCGCGTTTGTCAATAGCAATTCGAATATTTTGTATTCGGTGGCAGTAAGGTGCACAGGCTCGCCATAGGCTCTCGCTTGACGATTTGTGATATCCAGTTCAAGGTCACCAGAGGAGACAATATCTTTGTTGCCGGTAGAGTTAATATCCCCAAGACGCATATATCTACGAAGCTGCGCCCTGACCCTTGCAATCAACTCATCGGGATTGAAAGGTTTTGTAACATAGTCGTCCGCGCCAATGGACAAGCCGAGAATTTTATCGGTATCCTCACTCTTCGCTGACAGCAGAATTACAGGAATGTTATTGCCTTCGCGCATTTTCATGAGAACAGATAGGCCGTCAAGCCTGGGCATCATGATGTCAAGAATAATCAGCTTTACATCGTTCTCCGCAATCAGCTCGAGGGCCTCAGTGCCGTCATATGCACATAGCACAGAGTATCCTTCCCGTTCAAGATTAATTGCAATCGCGCGAACAATTTCTCTGTCATCATCCACTACAAGTATTATCGGACTTTTGTCATTTGCCTCTGCAACCACAGTAATCACCTCACTTGACTAATTTTATCACAATCATCTCGCGCGCGAAATGATATTAACATTCATTTCTTACGAATGGCCGCACATAATTCTTACAAATTTCTTAAGATAAGCTATATAGCCTCAGAATCAGAGCAAATATGACTTTGATGCATCCTCATCGAGTAAAATGTGCACGCACGAAAAAACAGAGTGGGACAAAGGAAAAGCCTAAGTCCCACTCTCAACAAATATTCTGCAAAAAGTACATCCGAAATTATTCGTACCCTAGGAGCTTGATATCTCCCTTTAGACGACTATGACAGCAGACGCCTATGACAGCAGTGCGCGGTCGCTAGTAAACTTCTCTCCCCTCACCCTTTCAAACTGAGCGAGAAGGTCTTCAACACTGAGCTTGCTCTTCTCCTCACCTCTGATGTCGAGAACGATCTCTCCCTCATACATCATTATGAGTCTTGTCCCATGTTCGATTGCGTCACGCATATTATGTGTGACCATCAAGGTTGTCAACTTATTCTCCCGCACTATGCGGTCACTGATTTCCAGGACTGTGGCGGCAGTTTTGGGATCCAAAGCTGCAGTATGTTCATCAAGCAGCAAGAGCTTAGGCTTCTTTAATGTTGACATCAGAAGGGTTAGTGCCTGCCTTTGTCCACCCGAGAGCAGGCCAACCTTAGTGCTAAGCCTATCTTCGAGACCTAATCCCAGAGGCTTTAGAAGGTTTCTGTACATTTCGCGTTCCTTATTACTAATGCCCCATTTCAACCCCCGCCTCTGTCCGCGTCTAAGCGCCAGTGCAAGGTTTTCTTCAATGCCCATATTCGCTGCTGTTCCAAGCATAGGGTCCTGAAATACCCTACCTAGTACCGCTGCACGCTTATGCTCTGTAACATTCGTCACATCTGTGTTATCGATAATGATCGAACCTTCATCCACACTGTATACACCTGCAACGCAGTTTAGAAGTGTCGATTTCCCCGATCCGTTTCCACCGATAACTGTTATAAATTCTCCCTCTTCTATGCTCAGGCTGACATTTCTTAGGGCCGTCTTCTCATTCACTGTTCCTACATTAAAGGTCTTTGTGATTTCATTGATCTTAAGCAACCTTCTTCGCCTCCTTCTTTGTTTTTCTATATTGGTTGAAAGAAGCTTTTATCCTTGGCGTTGAGAGTGCAATAGCCACCGTAATTGCTGTGAACAGCTTCAGGTCGTTTGCGGGCATACCTAGCTTCAGCACAAACGCAATGATTATCCGATATGTTATTGCTCCCAACACAAGTGAAGTAAGTCTTAAGAAGAATTGATTCTTTCCGAACAGCACCTCTCCGATGATAACCGAAGCTAAGCCGATAACTATCGATCCGATACCCATCTGGACATCTGCAAAGCCCTGGCTCTGAGCTATCAATGCTCCACTCATAGCTACAAGTCCGTTACTGATAATAAGTCCGATAATTATCGTATTATCGGTATTCACTCCCTGAGCCCTTACCATCTGAGGATTGTTCCCGGTCGCTCTTATTGAACATCCGATTTCGGTACCGAAAAACCAGTACAGTATGCACACGAGTGCTGCAACACAGATGAATCCTACTACCATTACAGCGTAGACACTCTCGAGACCTAAGTCTGTGAAAAACGTGTATACGGTCTCCATTCTGAGCAGTGAGATATTAGCTTTTCCCATAACTCTCAGATTGACAGAATAGAGCGCAATCATTGTCAGAATGCCCGAGAGCAGTGCTGGTATTTTGAGTTTTGTGTGGAGGAGGCCTGTAACAAGTCCTGCAGCCATTCCGCCAACAAATGCAAGCGCAACACCGATTACTGGGTTCATACCTGAGCTGATCATCTTTGCAGCAATCGCAGCGCCCAGTACGATGCTCCCCTCAACAGTCAAGTCCGCAACATCCAGAATTCGATATGTGATATATACACCGATCGTCATCACTGCCCATAGCAGTCCGAGTGATACTGCTCCTGCCACTACCTGTAACACATCTCATCCGCCCAATCATAAGTATTCATGCTCTATTGTACAATTACTCAGCTGTACTGTTGCTCAGCTGTATTGTTACTGTACTATTACTCAGCAATTATGTACTGCTGCAGCTCCTCTGGAATTTCTATGCCTATTTCCTCAGCCACCCTGCCGTTGATAGCGAAATCAAAGTTGTCAGGCTTTTGAACTGCCATTTTGCTGATATCCGCTTTATTTTTCAGTATATCGACTGCCATCAGTCCGGTCTGGTAGCCCAGATTGTAGTAGTTTATGCCGAGTGTGGCGAGACCACCGTTTGTCACCTGATTTTCTTCTCCGCATATTACAGGGATTTTCGCATTGACGGATGCGCTGTAGACTGCTGGGAATGCCGAAGATATGACATTATCCGTAGGTGCGTATACTGCATCGCATTTTCCCATAAGCGACTCTGCGGCCTGCTGCACATCATTGGAGTTTGTGACTGTGACCTCATGATACTCAAGTCCGCGACTCTCGATGATTTCTTTAGCAATTCCCGCCTGTAGCACAGAGTTATCTTCGCTGGATGAATATATCAGTCCAACCCTCTTAGCATCAGGGACAATCTGCTGTAGCAAATCAATCTGTTCTTCAATCGGGTTCATGTCCGATGTTCCGCTGACATTGCCGCCAGGATTCTCATCCGAGTTGACTAATTTGGCACTTTCGAAGTCTGTTACTGCTGTAGCCAGTATTGGTATGGTTGTTGTCTTACTGGCAATCGACTGCGCAGCAGGTGTTGCGATTGCAAGTACCATGTCAACTTTGCTTCCTACGAACCTGTCACTTATTGTTGAAAGATTATTTGAATCACCTTGTGCATTCTGATAGTCTATTTTGATATTTTCCCCATCCACAAATCCGTTATCCTTGAGAGCTGCTATAAAGCCCTCCCTGGAAGCGTCGAGAGCTGCGTGCTCAACAAACTGAATAATTCCTATCTCTGTTGTCTTTGATTTTCCCTCACATCCTGCAATTGCGATAATCAGGACCAGCGCCAGTAACACTGCAAGTAACTTTTTCATTTCATACACTCCTTATAATGGATATTTTCATAAATGAAAGTGGATTTATATAATAAAAAAACGCCCCCGATTTACAGGGACGAACTTTTCATTCGTGGTACCACCATGCTTCGTTGTTTGCACAACCTCAGTAGAGTAACAATCATTACTCTTCCACTGTAACGGGCGGGACCGTCGCGTCCTACTGGGTTTACACCGTTCAGCGCGCAGCTCTTGGGATGTATTCGCGGTAACTTATACCCTGCTTCCTCGCACCAACCGGAAGTTCTCTGAAGGGTTGGCATTACCGTTACTAGTTCCCAGTCATAGCCTTTAGCTATATGGTCGATATTTTACACGATAAGTTTTTGTTTGTCAACATACTTTTTTATACAGTGTGATTGCCCCGTTATTGTGATTGCCCTGTTATAATGTCTAGGGTTGTCTAGGGTGGAGACATACCCACAATAACTCACAAAACACTTTTTTCGCGTTTTGCGCGCAAAATCTTGGGTTGTGTGTGATTCCCCTTCTGATAATATCTCACGCACCGCATATCATATCTCATCGATGTGATACTCCCATGCTTGAATTCACACATTACTCCTCCTTTTGCGCATTTTTCACACAATATGGTGTACACAGCATATCTGCACAGCGCTCATGGTGCGCACAGCATATTGGTGAGGTGTGCCTGTATATTGGTGAGGTTCACCCGTATATCGGTGAGTTGTTCCCGTATAGATGAAAGGTGATTAACCTGTGATAATGCTAGGGTGTAGAGTAGTTGAGGGTGAAGAGCAGTTGATGGACGCTTAATCAAAATCGTTCTGTGTGAGACCGTCCTGAGCAAGGATCGTGCGGAGTACTGAGATGTCTGCCGACACGTCTAGTGCAGCATTCTCGAATAGGCCGTCTAATAGGTTCTCAAATGCATGGATAATTGTATCTAAAGCGTCCTTTATCTCCTGCTTTGCATTGATTATGTTCTCACCCTGTACTGTCTGGCGGTCAAATTCCAGGTAAGCATCAATAAGCTTTATAGTGGTGGGCAGATAATATCCAAAAAGTCGTCTCACTTCCCCCATCTTTCTTGGATGCTTTTCAACATACTCAATAATGAGACTCGTTATTTCTTCTATGCGCTGCACTTTTGAAGAGACTTCTATGTTAGCAATACCCTGTTTGGCCTCCCGGATGCTGCGAATATTCGATTTCGCCTCTTCGATAGTTGCGCGACCGACAGAATCCGCATCTTCAGATTTTGCGTCTGCCCCCTTGCTGTTCTTCTGTTCAGATTTCAGACGCTCTTCATTCCGGCGTTTCTCCAGCTCTTCCTTATGCTCCAAATAGAGCTGGTGGCTCTCGCGATTCAACATGACAAAGGCCTTATCCGAGTCTAAACGGGCCTCCGGAAGCATGCCTCCTGCAATCATTCGTTGTAGATCTTTAACGATATATTTCTCGCTATATCCGCTGTTGTCGGAGAGCTCCTTAATCAGACAGGTGCTTCGGTTGTTGATAATCCGTAAATACCCCCGAAACCGCTTAAACCTCTTGCGAATCGATGCGCCTCTGGCAGTCATAACTAGGGATACAACAAGTATAACGCCTAATCTTACTAGATGGGGCAGGATGAATACGTTGGCGATTATCGAATTGAGGATGGCAATCAACATAGAAACGGAGAAGATACTTCCAAAGATAGTTAACATTGCCCCCGAGACTCTCCCCACCGGTTTGTACGGGAAATTCTGAGGTCTTATCTGTCCTCTATTACTCGCAGTCTTCTGTTTTGGATATTGATACTTATATTTATACTGTTTTTGGGTTTGGGCCCGGGCTTGTCTCTGCTCCCCTTGATTGAATGTATCCTTATATTTGTCAGCAG
>JAAYOS010000153.1 GCA_012520195.1 Clostridiales bacterium
CCCGCAAGCCTACAAACGATACTCGAAGGCGGGGTTGGAATGTAAGGGCAACGGAGTCTCAGCGGTTCAGACCGTTGGGGGCAAGTTGGTAGAAACTCAATGCGACCCCGAAATATGCGAACACTTCATAAAAGGAAATTGTCACCTGCGCGGCCACCTCCAAGTGATGCTTCCCAACGTACCCGGAATGGGAATCTGGCAGATCGACACCGGCAGTTTTAACTCAGTCCGAAATATCAACTCAGGTATTGCGTTTGTCGCGTCTCTCACCGGCGGTCGTATCGCCATGATACCGCTCAAGCTAGTTATTAGACCCCATAAAGGCCGCGACCCCAAATCCGGCGCACCTACTAACAATTATGTCCTCGACCTGGCTAATGAAAAAATCAAGATGACTGATGTTCTAATGGCATCTACCCAACCACCAGCGAAGGTTCTCATGCCCTGGATAGACTTTGATGCCGAGGATGCAGAGGTTATCAATAATTGGGTGGAACCGCCGGTTGACGAAGCCCTCCAAGTAGAGACACGACAGGAAGAACCGCCGAGACAAGAGTCCAACCTATTCCAGGAAGACGCTATAACCACTCCAGCAGACACGTACTGTATTACCTGCGGACAAAAAATTACCAATGCACGTAAGACAATATGTGATCGAAAAGGGAAGCCATATACCTGCGTTGTTTGCGAAAAAAACGGATAACAAAGCTACCTCTCCCGGTTGGCCCTCCGGGGCCGCCGGGTGGAGTTAGAGGAGGGAGAGAACATGGAACCTGATCGCAAATTATGCAAGTTTTGCGGCGTTGAGTTGCCGTTCTATCTTGGCCCTGATGACCTGTGCCCCAGGTGTAAGGGAGAGGTGAGAGATGGGATCATAACCCCTGGGTGTGGGTTATCGAATTTGAGCGGACGGAGGTGGAACCATGAATATCTGTACCGAATGTAGCCTGCCTGTATCGTATTCAAGAGCAGTGGTACAGCGCGAAAATGCACGGGCCACAGCCTGCCGGATGATGGAAGAAGCCTGTGCCCAGCGCGACCGGGCAGAGGCCGCAGAAGCCGAAGTCAAGCGTTTGGAAACATTGACCAGAATAATGCGCAATAATATCGACCGTTGCATAGCCGAGCTTTACGGCATACCGGAAGCAAGGACCGCTATCCGTTGGTTGGAACGAACCTATGCCGAAGCATTAGACCCCTGCCTGAATTGCGACATCAAGCGAATCGTTACCAGCTTAGGACAGGAAATGGCCGACTTATATTCCGCACTAGGACAAGCAGTTACCTTTGCCCATGGTTGCCCACCTTACGGCCAAAAGGCTCAGATATGCAAGCTAATGAAAAATCCACCGGGGAGCTGCGCCGAATGCTGGGCCACACACCTCATAGAAACCGCGAGAGAGAAGCGAGAACAGGCCACCGGGTATGTTAACCCTCTAGCGATTGAAAACGAGCGTCTACGGGCCGAATTGAGCGAATTAAAAGCACTCGCCGGGCGGGCTATCACTCCAAAGTACAGCGAGGGAGAGGCAGATGAGTAGGAATGGCAAAACATTGTCCGTTATTCCAATCACACTCCGCGAGGCAAATGACTTTGTGGCTTCATATCACAGACACAACGGTCGTACTGCAAGAAATGGTGGCAAGTTTGCAATTGGAGCGACAACGGGAGAACAAATGGTAGGGGTTGCCATTGTCGGCAGGCCATTAGCGAGAATGCTTGATGACGGATATACCGCAGAGGTAACAAGGGCTTGCACTTCGCCAGATGCCCCCAAGGGTACAGTGTCATTTCTTTATTCGGCTTGTTGGAGAATCTGGCGGGCAATGGGAGGATTAAAGCTCGTAACCTACACCTTGACAACCGAAAGTGGAGCAAGTCTCCGGGGAGCAGGTTGGAAGTGCATCGGACAAGTCAAGGGACACAAAAACGGTTGGTCGTCAGCTGGCAGAGAACGCGATTGGCAACCGATATACAGCCAAATGAAATTACGCTGGGAAAAGCAGGTGACGGACGAATGAACTGTCCGGGATGCAACAAACCGATAGACATGGCTGATGTACGAAAAAACCGCGCAAAGTATTATCTCGATGCCAATATGTGCGGGGTTATCTGGCACGTGGTATGCATCAACCGAGTGCTTGCCGGATGGGTAAATGGCATGGATTGGGTACAAAGGACGAGGAGGGTGGTTAAGTGAGTAACTGCAAAGACACCAGTAAAGGCTTAAAGGAAATCCCCACTTATAACACCCTGGAGGATGCTGAACGACTTGCAAGGGCCGAAGCGATAGTCTCCTTGGCGGCTAAACATAAACAAGCAATACAGCGAGGCTGGGATGACACCCATGCCAACGAAATGGCGATGACTTTCCTCTTGATAAGCAAACTCCAGAATGAGTTGTGGGAACAACTAGACGAGTATGTTAGAGAGTTCCCGGAGGTGAAGTGATGAGTATATCAAAACCCCAGAAGGAGTGAGGAGGGGAGAGCATGCAACAAATCGATATTCCATTTGGGAGATTAAGCATGGAACAAAAGGGCAATTCTATATGCCCGATGTTCAAAGAACCGTGTAACGCCGATTGTGCATGGTATTGCGATAATTTTGAAGGCTGCGTACTGATTGGACATTTGATGTTCTTAATCGGACTAGTTTTTAGCGTACCTACAAGGGATTGAAACTAAAATACATCATAACCCCGATACAACCAAACGTCTCGTTTTTAGCGTACCTACAAGGGATTGAAACATGATAAAGTTAGACGAATTGGGCATCCAATCGTATGTTTTTAGCGTACCTACAAGGGATTGAAACCACCAATAATCTGCAGCAGGGTCTGA
>JAAYOS010000154.1 GCA_012520195.1 Clostridiales bacterium
CACGGCATTCGGATACCTTCTCGCGCCAGTCTGTTTTTCGCATGAATAATTCCCCCATAATTTAATGAAGGAATTATCTCATAATTCTTACGTTCATACCATGCGCCCTATTATTGAGCGCTTACGAAACTCAAGAGAAGTACACATTGACCGAAAGCCCAAATTAGCATTCAATAAGCGCTGAGACAGATTATACCATCTCAGCGCCTATGTACTTCAGATTATAGTTGATGATTACCCGTAACCGGATGTCTATTAGATTAGCCCTTCAGGGAACCAATCATAACGCCGGTAACAAAGTACTTCTGTACAAACGGGTAGATACACAGAATTGGAACAGTTGCAACGATGGTGGTACAGTACTGAACAAGCGGTTTATACAAGTCCATCTGGGCAACGGCATCCGATCCAACCATGATTTTCGAAGTATCGTTCTGGACCAGTATCTCACGCAGGATGAGCTGCAGAGGATACAGGGTACGAGTCTGTAGGAAAATCATTGCAAAGAACCATGAATTCCAATGGAAAACTGCGATAAAGAGAACAATAACTGCGATAACTGCTTTTGAAAGCGGAAGTATGATCCGGAACAGTATGGTCATGTGTCCTGCACCGTCAAGTTTTGCAGACTCTTCAAGGCTATCTGGAATACTCATGAAGGCGGTCCGCACAACAATGACATTGAAGACTGAAATACACCCCGGTACTATCAGCGCAATACGTTTGTCGATCCATCCAAGGTTTCTAACGACCATGTAGAATGGAATAAGTCCACCACTGAACATCATTGTGAATGTGACGAAGAATGTAAGGATGCCCCTATACAGGATGTCTTTTCTGGAGAGAACATATCCGCAAAGTGCGGTCATGAAAGTGCCAAGAGTAGTTCCTACTGTAACATAGAACAGAGTATTTCCGTAACCCTGAACGATGTTTGGATTCTGGAACACAAGCTCATATCCTTTTAATGTGGGTTCTCCGAGTGGCCAGAGAACAACACCTTCATTACGGGCAAGTGCCCTCGGGTCTGACAGTGATGAGAACAGAACATGTAGAATCGGCATTATACACATTGCAGCGATAAAAACAAGTACTGTTACATTAATGATGTCAAAGACAACTTTACCGAACGTTTTCTTGTATACCATTACTTGCACCTCCTCCTTAGAACAAGCTGGTTTCGCTGTATTTGCGGCTAAAGAAGTTTGCTACCAACAGCATTGAGAAGTTGATTACCGAGTTGAACAGTCCAACTGCGGTACTGTAACCGTAGTTTGCCTCAAGGAGACCCTTTCTATAGGTGAAGCTTGAGATTACGTCGGCGGTCTCGTAGGTCATCGGTGTGTAGAGAAGGATTATCTTCTCAAAGCCAACGCTAAACAGGGATCCCATACGGAGAATCAGCATAATGATTATCGTGGGTGCGATACTCGGAATGGTAATGTGGAGCGTCTGCTTCCACCTTCCGGCTCCGTCGATTATAGCAGCTTCGTAAAGTTCCTGATCAACTGCTGAAAGTGCAGCAAGGAAGATTATACTATTAAATCCGATTCCCTGCCATATCTCAGAGCCGACGTAGATAGTTCGGAACAAACTTGGGTCGGACAATAGGTTTCGCTGCTGTCCGCCAAGAGCCGCTACCATCATTGTGATGAGTCCGTCGGTATCGGTGAAGTCGCGGATGAGTCCTGCGATAACCACCATTGAGATAAAGTGCGGCATGTAGCTTATTGTCTGAACGGTTTTCTTAAAATAACGATTTCTGACTTCGTTGAGCAGAAGTGCAAAAATAACTGGTGCTGGGAACGCAAACAAAAGACTTAAAAAGCTAATAAGGAATGTGTTCCGGAGCAGGCGCAGAAAATAGTAGCTTCCAAAGAAGTCACGGAAGTTCTGCAACCCAATCCAAGGACTTTTGAAATAACCGTGTCTCGGACTGAAGCGTTGAAATGCCATAACAATACCGAGCATTGGTACATAGTTGAAAACAATGAAGTACACAATCATTGGCAGCGCCATAACGTAGATCTGCCAATTCATGCGGAAATCACGTTTTACTGCTTTCCAGGTCATAACTTGCCTCCTTGTAGTGTAACTTAGGGATGGTCATATCGTCAGTTTGCTCAACTTAACTCCGACAAAACATATCTCCCTCGTCATCTTCCATAGGTAGTGTACTATACCTTTGTGCAAATTGCAATACTTAATTGCTGATTTTAACAAAAAGGACGAGCAAATTTTTACGTGGTATACATAGTGCATAAGTTATGGGTAATTTCACGCATTCATTTGTGCTCTTCGATAGTCTTCGTGGTCCCATTATTCGCAATTTTTGTAACTATTTTGATACTATCAAAGCTAATTTTACCTTATTTGACTATTTTTCGCCTTCTCTTGCGCTCATTTGTGAATTTGACGAACACATCGATCAAATCAGCAAATCACTCTAGGGCTAATCATATAGATTGTCACCTAGTTAACATCAACATCAAGCACCATATGTCAATTATGTCAACAGTTGGTACGTTATGTCTGTTAAAATAATATCGATATATATGATCCAAATAATCCCGATATAACTATCCCCAAGGAGAGCCACGGTCCGAAGGGAACCTGTGACTTTCTATTGGCTTTACCTCTCATCATCGAAATTATCATGGCCACACTACCGACAAGGGAGCCAATAAAAACTGCGATAAGATTCATCTGCCATCCCAGACAAAGTCCGGAAGCTGCCACAAGTTTAATATCGCCCCCTCCCATGGCGCCACCTTTTGATACCATTGCTACAATAAGAAAAGGAACGCTAACAGAGAAGATGCCAATAACCCGTGACGTAATGGTCGTACCATAGCCCGACAGCAGCATTACTAGCCCCGCAACTGCCAATGCAGCATTGAGACTATCCGGAATGATCCTGTGTTCGACGTCTATAAAGGCTATAGCTATGAGGACAGGCAGCGCAATGTACCATCCGAATGAATAGAGCGTAAGTCCATATTGGTGGTATGCAGCAAGATAGAGTAACCCTGTACCCATAGCGACTTACTGTTTGCAGGTGACTTGAGTATACTGACGTTTAATCCAAGCGCATTGATCTGATCTGCGAGTGTTTCCGACGTAATATATTTCAGTTTAAACTC
>JAAYOS010000155.1 GCA_012520195.1 Clostridiales bacterium
CCTAATATGCCATGTACTCATCGTCAACAGCTTTCGCGGCATAAACGCTTAGGCTATTGTCTCATTAGCTACCGTTTGATGACCGAGGTAATTTACACACTAATTTGGACTTGACTCTATTTAAAGTGCTATTAATCAACATTATATTACAATTATGCAAAAATAAAGCAAGATGGATAGGAAAGGATGAACAACATGGACAGGTCGATCTTCCCGGCGATCTGGGTTAAACTTTAGTCATGGTGGACAGGGGGGGCAGGCATATTGTCTAGGCGATGAGCGGACAAGGAACGGGTACATTGCTCTGCGAAACGGACAGCGGGATAGTGGAGAAGGAACATGTGTCCTTGTCCACCCTTGTCCAGATAACGTATACAATTATAAACAATTATATGCTTTTCTTTACTATTGTATTTATTTGTATGGTATAATAAAAAATGTAAAGATTACTTTGTTGATGAAAGGAAGAAGTCCATGAGTAAAATTCCATACCTCGAAGGAAAAGGAAAGAATACTACTCTTTATGTTGATGGCAAACCATTTGTTGCTTTGTCGGGCGAGATACACAACTCAAGCTCATCAAGTCTCGAATACATGGATAATGTTGTGTGGCCTGCACTGCGTCCGCTGAACATGAACTGTGTTATAATGCCGGTCTATTGGGAATGTGTAGAGCCCGAAGAAGGTGTTTTCGACTTCACGCTAGTTGATGGACTGATAGATCAGGCTAGGCGCGAAAATATGAGGATCGTCTTTTTGTGGTTTGGACTATGGAAAAATGGAATGTCAACCTATGTCCCGGGATGGGTCAAAAATGACAGTAAGAAGTATTTCCGTGTCCGCAAGGGAGGAAGTCAAGCCGCTTCAGCTAGATTATTGCCCGAAAGCGGAAGTAGTGCAGTGATTGACTGTATCTCTCCACTTTGCGTTGCTGCCTACGAAGCTGATGCACGGGCCTATAGAGCATTGATGCGTCATATACGCGAGTACGACAGCGAGCAAAATACCGTTATCGTAATGCAAGTCGAAAATGAAATAGGAGTATTAGGCTCATCACGTGACTATTCCGACTATGCAAACTCAGTTTTCTACTCTGAAATCCCCCCGGAAGTTTCAGCTGAATATGGCGTCAAAGGTAACTGGGCGGAGGCTTTCGGAATAGATGCCGATGAATACTTTATGGCATACCACTACGCAAAAGCAATAGAACACATTGTAAAAGAGGGCAAAGAAGAATATCCCTTACCAATGTACGTAAACGCTTGGCTCGAACAGTTCCCCGAGATCACCGGAAACTATCCGAGTGGCGGCCCTATCGCTAAGATGATGCGTTTGTGGCGTTTGGTAGCCCCCTCTGTCGACTTCTACGCTCCCGATATCTATGTAGATAATTATCGCGATGTCTGCGATGAATATGCAACAGACGGCAATCCTCTATTTATACCGGAAGTGCGCTCCACCGAAGATGCCACGCCTTTCCTGTTTTATGCGATCGGGCAGCACAACGCTCTCTGCTTTGCTCCATTTGGAATTGAGGATCTCTTTGCTTCATCTTCGGGTGCAAATGCAGAAGTATTGCAAATGCTAAATATCGATCCCGCTTCGATGGCAGACAGAAAGTCACCCGCGGGTCCAATGCTTGCAAAAGCCTATCAGATGATTTCAAATATGTCCGAAGTGATCCGGGATGCACATAAGAATGGCAAGATCCATGCTTTCCTGGAACAGAACGAGTCGGGCAAGATCATTGAGCTTGAAAAGTACTACATTAAGGTGACATACACGGGGGCCGGAGGCAGTTTCTTCATGAGACAGCCGCAAAAACAACCCGGAACTCCTGTGGCAGGTGGATTTATCATCGAACTTTCACCTGATGAATTTGTTGTTGTAGGCGTCAGCAGCAGAATCGAAGTTCTTCCAAAGCTCGATGACGGGTGTGCCGTGGGACTTGAGCGCAAAGAAGAGGGGCAATATATTGATAATAAATGGGTTCGCGGCCGTATTCTAAACGGTGACGAGGGTTATATCCACATTCTCGGCTCGTTCCCATCAGCACTTAAGCTAAAGATGTTCCGGTACGAGTAATGAGACTCTCATAGATTGAGATTGTTCACAGTGTATCATTCACAATATCCCAAAAAACTCAGGACCGCTCATGAGCAATGAACGGTCCTGTTTCATCATTTATACTGTTTTCAAAATCCCAAATGCATCGCCGATTTTGCCGCCGGCTTTGATGTGCGACTTGATGTTCTTCTGCAAAGAAGTATCTTCAGGCAACTCATCAAAGTTTATATCCTTCTTCTGATATACCATTTCAACTTCGCCGGCGTCATTTTCTTTAGGCACAAATTCAAATGCATTTATTCGGTATACCCACTCTATAAAACTCTCCGAGTCAGGTTTTGATTCAACTATATCAAACATATTCTGAAAGCCAATAATTCTCGACGTTCCGGGCAGAAGCTCCTTTAAGGTCGGTGACAAAAGCCATGAGTCGCAAATATATTTACAGTTTGAATAATCGGGAAAGTACTTGATAAAGAAATCCTTTGCCTGTTTTATAGATTCCACGCATTTTTCATGTGATATATCGGAATCGGAGGGGATATGTATACTGATTACCGGCTCGCTTTTCCAGTTCGTCATTTCATATTCCAGTTCGCCGATTCTGAAGAGCTTCATTGAAACCTGTCTTCCGGTCCACCATCCCCTGTCAAAGGCATAGGTGCCCGTCTTCGCATAACATTCACCAATGAAGCGTGTGAAACAACGCATCGTAGCTATAAAAATATCATCCGCTATTTCAAGCTGCTTATACTTATCATAAGCTTTCAGTGCGCAATGTAACATGTAGGTCAACATCTTTATATTTCTATCATCCGGCGCTAAGATTTCAAACACCTTTTGCACGGCATCTTGTACACTGGTATCAGTGCCTACAGCCTCATCGATCTTCCCAAGCGCTTCCTCAAAGTCCAAGCTATCATAATATGATATTACTTCATTCTTGATTTCGCTTTGCAGCTCGATTGCATCGCACAGTTCCCTAATCGTCATAGAAAGTACCCCTTCTCTTATGTATCTTACACTATAACTATGAATAACTTGTGTTCTATATTATATCGGCAAAAATCTCATGTATATTTCCATCCGGATCTGCAAAAAGCGCGGTTCTCTGATTCCATGGCATATTTTCCGGTGGATGAACAGGTGTCGCCCCCATCTCAACCAACTTTTTGTATGATTCATCTGCATCATCGGGATTCTCGCATGGAAAAGCTAATTCAAAAACCTGCCCAAATGCTTTTCTCCAATACTCATCACTATACTGGTACATTACACTTCTCTTACATATCGCAAATCTAACACCACTGCTTTCGAACTCAACATAACCACCGAGGTCACTTTTAATCTCGAATCCAAGTACTTGAGTATAAAAGTCTTTCATTCTGTCTATATCATTTGTCCAAATCGTAATAAGGTTGATTACAGCTTTCATCATAACTTCCTCCTTCATAATTCTAAAATCAGCATTCGCTCAAGAATAAGTACAAGGCCGCCAATTTTATGTTTTTGCCACAAACATAAATGACGGCCATTGCCAACCAGATATTATACAGAGTTGAGTTTTACAGTCTTTCCTTTGGTAATACCGGATTCGTTGAAAGCATCGACGCGGACATAGTAATCCTGTCCCCTGACCAAAGCTCCAATGCGCTGTTCAGTTCCAAACACCATATAGCTGTGATAAAGTTTATCCTCTTGGTGTCCCCAGAGAATGTTATACCCAACAGCGCCACCGCCCTTGATTTGAACATCCATATCAAGGTCACCAATGCGCTCCGCGACAAAATCAGGTACTGCAGGCTTTTCACCATCGCCAATACCAAATACACGTAGTCCTGAGACGCATGCCGGCTGGTTATATGGCAGGTTGTAAACTGTAAGTTTCAAATATCTTACCTGAATACCCTCTTCGCGCACAATGAGATCATGCGGCAGGTCAGTATCAACTTCCGACTTGTCCTCAATCATGAAATATTCCTCACCATCCAGTGAGCCCATAAGAGACCATCTGGTGGTTTGAGCAGCGTTGTCAATATAGCGCTGGGAGAAGATCTCACCTTGGAATTGAGCACATTCCGGAAGGTCTATCTCAAGCTTGTCATCAGCGAAGTTGACCTGTATAGTCCGGACATCGTAAGCCTTTCCAAGGTCGACTTCCAACCACTCACCCGGATCGGCGGTCACCGCACGCCACCATGTCTGGACATTTTCATCAACAGCGTTTTCAGGTTCATTTCCTTCAACAAAGGACGAGGCCGATGCCTTTTTGCCATAGCTTAGCAGATACCATTCAGGATCAGCAAAGGACTCCATCTTCCCTTGTTCCACTTTCAAAGGCCAGTCCCCGAAACGCTGATCGCAGAAAAGCTCGCCGTCTTTGTCAAATCCTGCGGGCCATATGCCAAGGCGGCGCTCAAAATCATGATTCATACTTATACGCATAGTAGCTGTGTGCCACAAGTTCCCGTGTTTATCTTCCATCGTAGAACCGTGACCTGCGCCGGGTATGAATCCACCGGGCTTATATGAAAACGGATTATTTGCTGCAGGTTCAAATGGACCTAATGGATCATCAGACACATACACACCATCAGCATATATATTGAACTGAGTTCCTGGGCATGCATACTGAAGATAATACTTGCCATTATGCTTATTCATCCATGGACCTTCGATATATGGATCGTTGCTCATATAAGCACGAAGCATCGTAAGTTGCTCCGGTGACAAATCTTCTTCTTTGGTACCCAATCTTTTTATCATTTGCTGTACTTCTGAATCAATTTCTTCTTCGTCTGTTGAAGCTGCGTGATTTTCACCGAAGCGCTCAAAGCCCCTTATTTTATTGTCACCAAAAATCAGCTCCTTTGGTTCTCCAATAGGGGTCATATCGTCGGGATCGAGTTCCACACCATAAATCGGAGTCACATTTGAGCAGCCCCAATAAAAATATATCCTTCCATCTTCCTCAAACAAGTGGGGATCCCAGAAAGGAAATGTTCCCTTAAACTCCTCATATGGACCGTTGATAACATCTTTCGTGCGATAAAAGTCGCAGTTTTCCGATCTCCTTGAGGCACTGAAATATACATAGTCACCTATTACCCGCACATCGGGTGCATAGTCATAGAGGGGCAAGTTTGTCGGCAATCTGTGGTACTCCCACTTTACCATATCATCGGATACATACACGCCAAGTGTCATAGACGCAAAAATATAGTATTTGCCCTTGAAGAGGATCATGGACGGGTCGGCTGCTTCCCGATTTATCTGCAGACTTCCATCTTCCCTGCTCTTGTTAAACTGATACCTATACTCCACATTTAGCGGGTTACAGTAGTACTTCATTTAGATTTACCTCCACAGTTTTAGTCAAATCAAGATATTTCGCCATCCAGTAAACCTTAAAACTTAGTTTTCCCTATTTAACATATTTAACCATCCTTTCAATATCGTATTGTAATTATTGTACAAAAATTTGAAGTCGAAAGCAATGACTACTTCCGACCTCTTCTATATCTGAAATATCATTTTTTACTTTTTATCATCAGATGCTTTGCAACGACACTACTATTAGGGTGTTTTTGTGATACGAGAGTCCAAAACCCGAAGTATATGAGTTACCCGGTATATGCTGCTATTCTAAGATATCACAAGTATTTTTTGTGCAACCTATAGCCGTTGATCCTATCTCAACTCTTGTTGTTTTGACCGGCGGTACTTTAGAGGAGTCGTGCCATATTTCTTTTGAAATACTCGGAAAAACGTGCGCTGACTTTCAAACCCCGATTCTTCTGCGATATCGCTGACCGAACGATTAGTTTCTGACAGCATACTGCATGCGTAGGATAAACGAATACCGGATAAGTAAGAACGAAAGTTTTGTCCGATTTTCTCTGAGAACAAATGAGAAAGATGATACTTATTTACGCCGATTTCACGAGCAAGTGTCTCCAATGTAAGAGGCTGAGAAAAATGCTCGTTTACATAATGAACGATCTTCCATGTCAATTCCTGATAATCAGAGCTGCGATTTCGCCTTAAAGTAAGTTCAGGTAAAACACGTGCAATAACCAGCTGAATCAGCGGAGCATAAACGCTACTGTCCCTAGCTGTTTTATGTTCCTTTGCCATCTCTTCTATAGCATAATGAATATTCGGGTGCAGCTGTTTTGCACATATAAAGGGATTCACCGGATGGTGATTCATTAATGTATCTATATAACCACCGGTATAAGCAAGATCGGATATTACCATTGTGATATGACTTTCCGATAAATCAGCTGCATCGTAGCTATGGATTTGGTTTGGGAAAATAACAGCGAGACTTCCGGCAGTCAAGGTTTTAGCCTGGTTTCGTATGTAAACTGTCAATTCGCCGGACCGAACCAACAGCAGCTCTAATTGAGGATGCAGATGCAGTGCAAAGGAAAATCCTCGTGACTGCTGTGCAAGAAACTTTTCTTCACGGGTCTCCAAAAAAGCTTTCAAAAAACCACCGCTTTCAAAAACACCTTCTTATAAAAAGAAGACCGCAACTTTTGGCACAATTTAATCACCTTTTGACATGTATTTTACATCAATTTATATTATAGTACAAGTAGAGATTACTAAAAGTATAGGCAATTCGTATAAAGCCTTCCGGAAAATAAAATTGAGAAAGGGTTGAAAGCCATGAGCAAAACAAGACCGGTCAAAGTTGCAATGATCGGTGTTGGTGCCATTAGCGGCATCTATTTGAAAAATATCATCCACTCTTTTCGTGAAGTTGAGCTTATTGGTGTATGCGATTTGATACCGGAGAGAGCGGAAAACGGTGTTGCATACATAAAAGAAGAGCAGAAAAAAGGCGCGAAGGTTGCGACTCCGAAAATTTATGCCGATATGTACGAAGCATTTAACGATCCTGACGTCGAAGTTGTCCTCAATCTGACCCGTCCGTATGAGCATTACGAAGTTACAAAGCAGGCACTTTTACACGGCAAACATGTTTATTCCGAAAAACCCTTGGCTGTGGATATGCAAGAAGCCGATGAGCTAGTGGCACTTGCCAAAGATTCCGGCCTTATGCTCGGTGGCGCGCCCGACACCTTTATGGGCGCAGGTATCCAAACTGCACGTAATCTGATTGATAACGGCATGATCGGTGACGTAATCGGTGCCAACTGCGCGATGGTTTGCCATGGTCATGAAACATGGCACCCTGACCCCGAATTTTACTATAAACGCGGCGGCGGCCCAATGATGGATATGGGGCCATATTATGTGACTGCCCTTGTACAGCTGCTGGGCGAAGCAAAAGGCGTTATGGGCATGACAAAAAAATCATTTGCTCAGAGAACCATCACTTCCGCACCGCACCGCGGCGAGATCATCGATGTTGATGTGGACACTCACCTGTCGGGCAATATTGAGTTTTCCAACGGTGCAATCGCTCAGATTTTCACAACTTTTGACGTTTATTATCCACCCCATGCGCAAGCTAGATTTGAGGTCTATGGCACCCGTGGAACTTTGATCGTTCCTGACCCCAATACATTTGGAGGCCCGGTTTTACTACTCCGTCCTGAAGATATGGCGGCTGCGCCAAAGACCGACCCTGCACTGGCACGTAAAACGATCCCGAATTTCTATGAAGGATATAAAGAGATGCCGCTGCTTTTCGATTACTCCGAAAATTCCCGGGCTTTGGGTCTTGCGGATATGTGCAAAGCTATTCGAACGGGACGGGATTTCCGTGCAAACTATCAGCAGCAGCATCATGTTCTTGAGATTTTGACAAGCTTTTCAAAATCTTGTGAGCGCGGCACTTACATACCGCTCAAGACAAAATATGAGCGTACAGCTCCCATGGTGAACAATACCATGCATGGTATTCTGGATCAATAACAAGGAGAAAACTAATAGAGTGGAGGTTTTATCAATGAAAGTAGCATATACCGGATGGACATGGATCGCCGCCAGAGATCCGCAAATAGCCAAAAGACAACTTGAACAGTCATTTCGCGAATGCAAGTTCCTTGGGTATGATTACGTAGAAAACTTCGCTTTTATCCGGGATTTCTATGCCGACAATCCGGAAGAGTTGGTGCAGCTTACCAAAGATTGCGGCGTGGAGCTTGTCAACCTTTATGGCCATTTCACCTTTGATGTGGAAAAGTCGCTGGAGATTGCAAAAAAGCAAGTTGATTTCCTTGCTGCAATAGGTGGTAAATGGTACAACTGCCAAAACGCCGGATTCGGAGACGATGGTCCCATCGAGCGACCAACCAATACAGAAATGATAGATAAGACATGTGAGATCGCCAATAAACTAGGTGCTTACGCCAAAGAGCGCGGTGTAACAGTTTGCTTCCATCCACATTACGGAACCTGCGTATTCTCGCAGAGCGATATTGATTATTTTGCCGCTCATACCGATCCGCAGTATGTCTCGTTCTGCTTTGATACCGCCCACACCACACTCGCGGGGATCGATCCTGTTGATATAATCCGCCAGTACGGCGACCGTATCGCCTATATGCATTTGAAGGACGTGGACACTTATGCGCTTTCCAAGGCTGAAGGTAGAGAAAAAATGGCGACCTTCCGCGCCCTTGGCCACGGCACTATAAACTTCCCGGCTGTTAAAGCAGCGTTGGAGGAAGTTGGATATGATGGCATTTTATGCGTTGAGCTGGATCGACCGGAAGTATGTAACTTCCATTCCGCCGAGGTTTCGAGGATTTACTTGAAGGATGTACTGAACCTGTGATTTGCGGATGATAGAGATTCATCGCCATTGAATAATATCAACTCATGATATAGTGAAATTAGGCCATTGCAAGCATTCACCATTTTTCCCTCATTTGAAGGGTTACTGTACTTGGTGTTATGCTGCAATGGCC
>JAAYOS010000156.1 GCA_012520195.1 Clostridiales bacterium
CCGTTATCTGGCTTACTCTCTCGGAGTAACCGAAGAGGGAGTAACGTGGGACGGCGCAACTAAAAAAGTAGGTACAGCATCTGATGAAACAGACATTGCTCTAACTATTGGCAGTAATACCATGACAGTAAATCAAGACCCCATTCAAATGGATGTTGCCCCCGAAATCAAAAACGGTCGCACCATGCTCCCTGCTCGTTGGGTAGCAGAAGCATTAGGAGCCGAGGTTGACTGGGACGAAACTACCAAACAAGCGATTATCAAGCTGCCTGTAGTAGAAGAACAGCCGGGGGATTAATCCCCGGCTTTTTCCTTCTCAAGTGCAGTCAATTCAGCCTCTAGCCTTGCTTTTTCAGCCTCCAGCATGTCCCGCCTATCAAGGTACTTCGTCTGCTGTGCTATGAGCCCTGTGATATTATACTCAGTATTTTGTATCTGTACTTCTACTACATCAAGCTGTTTATTGACCCTTTGGAGTTCTTCTTGTAATTCTGCTTTCGACAACATTTTTCGGTATCACCTCCATAAATTTACGATGTGCAAAGTCTTTCCTAACAGCAGATAGAGTCCAAGAAAACTCTATACCGTCAGCAACCTCATGGTAGTCCTTAACAACAAAGTAGTTCTCGCCAATCTCATCAATATAAAGCATGGCCTTGCCGTGCGGGGTCACATCAAACACCCACTTGCTATGTTCAGTGTTTGGTTCAATGCACGCCAAAAACCTAGGGTCGATGTCAATTCGGCACTCACCGTTAGTCAATATTCCAGTGTCGAAGTATATATACCTAACTTCAGGACACTCCACGGCAGATATCTCCAAGTTACCGTATTCGGTATACTCTACGGCATTCTTAGGAGTACCAGACACCCTGAGACCTCCTATAATCTCTGTGCCATTGGGACACGTGATTGTAACCTCATATGGACTGGCAATGCTTACGTATTGGCTTCCTCCCATCGAAATCGCAGGAGCATACATGCCAATGCCACCGTCTGCCGAATCCAGGCTAATGTTTTTTGCGCTCAGAAATATAACATCCGATGAGTGTCTGCCAATATCTAATCGTGCCCCAGAAGTTGCCTCAAACCCAAATCCTGTAGTTGAACCACCTATTTCCGGCAGAAATAACAAGGAATTATCCCCGGTTACAGGGTTTACATATGCGGTGATGTATTTCGTTCCATGTAGCCACCACTCAATTCTCCCCTGGCCCCCCGTGCCGAGTATTTTCATTCCAATTTGGCCTGTGTTATCAAAGATGGTTATGATACCGTCCGTGTCGACTTCTACCCCCGCACTTGTAGTGTCTCCCTCCGGTCGAGTAGAGAAATAGCTAGCGTATAGTTCTCCACCGATTATCTTCAGCCCATACTTCCTGATAGCCCCACTCAACCATGAACCCAACAACACCCGCAGGGCATCGTTTGGGTCATAAACCTTGATGCCGTCTGTTTCTGCCTTGAGGTATCCCGGCCATTGCTTTTGATCCTCGGACGTATAGAACGGTGCATTGGCTTTGTACCAGCCTGCTATTTCTTCGTC
>JAAYOS010000157.1 GCA_012520195.1 Clostridiales bacterium
GGGAAGGCATAAAAGAATGTCTTGAATTCGGCCCCGCTGGGATGCAGGACGTTTATACCGGAACCGGTTTTTATGACAAGGAATGGAATAACGATCCGCAGATGCCCATGTCGGAGGACTGTCTTCAGCTGAACATATGGACCCCTGCTAAGACCCCGGAGGAAAGGCTCCCCGTAATGATTTGGATTTTCGGCGGAGGTCTTCAGGGCGGGCATCCGGCGGAAATGGAGTTCGATGGCGAACGTATAGCGCGTCGCGGTATAGTTTTTGTAAGTATTAACTACCGCACAAACGTATTTGGCTTTTTCGCCCATCCGGAAATCACTGCAGAGTGTGGCGGTACATATTGCACCAACTTCGGGCTCTTTGATCAGAAAGCCGGAATCGATTGGGTCGAGCGCAATATTGCTAACTTCGGCGGGGACCCCAACAACGTAACCATCTTTGGGCAATCAGCCGGTGGACGCAGTGTGCTGTGTCAGGTTATTTCTCCCCTAAATGAAAATAGCTGCATCAAACGCGTCATATCCCAAAGTAGCTCAGGCATGAACTTTGCACTAGGCGGACACGGAACCGATTATCTTACTTTGAAAGAAGCTGAAGAGGCCGGGAAGAGGTTTTTCCAAGATTTCCTAGGTGTGTCCACACTCGAAGAAGCAAGGGCTCTCGATGCTGCTTTTGTTCGCGATAAGGGCAGAGAATACCGTGAAAGCGGAACCGGATCTTGGCAATTTGTTGTTGATGACTGCTTCCTGCCAGATCAGCCGGTAAATATGATGGCGAATAACCAGCGCCTCCAGATTCCACTTATGACAGGTAGCACAACAAATGAATTTTTCGATGTTATAACCGCAAATAGTCTTGAAGAGTTTGAAACAAAGGCGCGCGCCTTGTACGGCGAATACTCTGATGAGTTCTTAGAGCTCTGTGAATTTGCAAGTGGAGACCTTTCGCGAGTAATTTCTCTATCCAAAGTCAACGGCTCTCCGTTTGGCGCTCGTCTTTTGGCTATGCGTGCGGTAGACGCAGGGCTTCCTGTTTGGTTTTATGAGTTTGACCCTGATATTCCGGGCGATGATAATCCTGGTGCATTCCATTCATCCGACCTGTGGTTTGTCTTTGAAACCCTTGGAAAGTGCTGGCGTCCCTTTAAAGGTAAACACTATGATCTTGCTAGGCTGGTCTGCAACTACTGGACTAATTTTGCCAAGACCGGTGATCCCAATGGTCTTGATGCCGACGGAACGCCAATGCCCACTTGGGAGCCATTTACAAGTGATTTTTCACCACCCATGGTTTTTGATGATACTGCGCATATGGGCGAAAAGGAATTGTCTCCCTCGGTAAAAGGTATGTACAAGCTTGCCGCTGACAAACTCTGGCGTAAGAAATAAATCCCCTCAGTTTTGAAGGACTATGCCCGGACTGTCAAAAGAACAGAATCTAGAGCAAGTTAAGATTTAATTAGATAGAGAAGTCTCACTAATAATATGTTATTGTGAGACTTCTTTTTTTGATTTAACACTATTCTGCATATGAGTGGTGAGCATCTCTAAGTAACACCGCATTATTTTTTATTTAATCTATATTATTATAGCTATTTCGCAAATTATTAGTTGACATTATATAGAAATAGAGGATAAACTTTTATATGAAGTCTAATATTGTCTAAGCCGGTATGTCTCTGAGCATTTACCTAAATCGCTGGATTCATAAACCTCCGACAGTCTAGGATTAATATAATGAAAAATTGTGATTTAGGTTGATTAATATTAATAACTTTAGAGAGGATGTTATTATGGCAATCGAGTTTTGGTGTGACAGTCACGGCCCGATAGTACAGACTGCTTCGGGAAAAATCAGGGGATATCGTATGGACGGAACGTATATTTTCCGCGGTATTAGGTACGCAGAAGCAGAGCGTTTCAAGATGCCCCGACCTGTCCAACCCTGGGAGGGCGTAAAGGATTGTTTTACATACGGCTATACCGCACCTACCATCAGAAAGCCCGTCATCCACAAGAGAGACATTACACACGGCTTCAGATATTGGCCCGAGAATGAGGACTGTCAGAATCTGAATATCTGGACCAAGGACATCAATAACGATGTCAGGCGTCCGGTTATGGTGTGGATACATGGAGGAGGATATACCAATGGTTCCGCCATTGAGCACAAGGGCTATGAGGCTGATGGCCTATGCACAGAAGGCGACGTGGTTGTCGTCTCCGTTAACCACAGACTAAATATTCTTGGTTTCCTTAACCTTGCAGATTTTGGCGGGGAGTATGTAAACTCCGGTAACGCCAGTATCGCAGATCTGGTGGCTGCACTCCAGTGGATAAAAGATAATATCGACAATTTCGGTGGTGACCCTGACAATGTTACCATTTTCGGTCAGTCGGGCGGTGGCGGAAAAGTTACCTCTATACTTCAGACTCCTGCAGCGGCCGGTCTGTTTCACAAAGCAATTGTGCAAAGCGGTTGCAATATGCTTGTAGCTCCTGTTGTGACTTTTGAGGATTCCGCAAAGGTCGGTCATGCTGTAGCTACAGAGCTGGGATTCAATAAGGACAACATTGACGGTATCAAGGATGTGCCCTTTGATGTACTTGTTGCTGCGTGGAAAAAGGTTGCCCGTGAGCTGGATGAGCAGGGCGTCAATGTGAACTGGAGTCCTGTTCCCAATAGCTACTTTATGGGCCCGCCTCAGGTGGTTGGATTCTCAGATTATGCCAAGAAGGTACCCGTTATGGTTGGTACTATGGTCGCTGAATTCCCCACTGTTGATATTCCTGACAAGTCAGTTCTTTCGGATGACGAAATCTACACCATGGCCAAGGAAAAGTTCGGTGAGGGCACCGATGAGGTCGTTGCGAGTTGGAAGAAGTCCTATCCGGATAAGCACTTTGCAAACCTGCTCTATTTGGATTACGGTGAGAGGACCAGCGCAAAGAAGTTTTTGGCACTCAAGACTGCAGCATCGGATGCTCCCGCGTTCAATTATCTTTTGACCTACGATTTTGCATACAACGGTGGCCTGCCCGCATGGCACTCTGCGGAGCTTATGTTAGTATTCAGAAGCTGTATGGAGGTTCCTATCTATCACGAGGCAGGTGCAATGAAACTGGCTGATGAGATGTCTACGGCTTGGGCTACCTTTGCCCATAACGGCGACCCTAACAATGCGCTTCTTCCAAAGTGGGAGGTTTACAATGTTGATGAGCAGCCCACGATGGTGTTTGACAGCGAGAGTATGTTGAAAAAGAACCACGATAGTGAATTAATTGCTGCCGCCAGCAAGTACGGACCTCCCAGACTTGCAATGAAACCTTATAATGTGTGATCAACAACAAAAAGTATTTATGTTTGAAAGGAGAAAGCAAATGGATTTTTGGTGCGACAGTAAAGGCCCCATAGTACAGACCGACAAAGGAAAGATAAGAGGTTATCGCCAGGACGGATTGTACTATTTCAGAGGCATCAAGTACGCAGATGCAGACAGATTTGAGATGCCCCGCCCGGTGGAGCCGTGGGAAGGCGTAAAGGATTGCCTTACATACGGATATACCTCAACTACCGTCAGAAAGCCCGATATAATCAGTCGTGATATACTCCTGGGCTTCAGGTATTGGCCTGAGAGCGAACACTGCCAGTATCTTAACATTTGGACAAAGGACATCAACAACGATGTTAGGCGCCCTGTCATGGTATGGATACATGGTGGCGGATTTACAAGCGGTTCCGCAATCGAGCACAAGGGCTATGAAGCTGACGGCCTGTGCACAGTGGGCGACGTGGTCGTCGTCTCTATCAACCACAGACTCAATAGCATAGGTTACATGAACATGGCAGAGTACGGCGAAGAATACGCAAACTCAGGCGCTGTCGGCATAGCAGACATTGTTTCGGCATTGGAGTGGGTTCGCGACAACATCGCCAACTTTGGCGGCGATCCCAATAATGTCACCGTCTTCGGACAGTCAGGCGGCGGCGGAAAGATCACCTGTCTGTTCGGGAGCAAGGCGGCTGACGGTCTGTACCATAAGGCTATCATTCAGAGCGGCATATTACCGATGCCTTCCGCAAACAAGTTTGAAGATAGCGCAAAGGTTGCCCGTGCCGTTATGGAAGAGCTTGGCCTGACAAAAGCAAACATCAAAAAGATCAGAGATATTCCGGTAGATGTGATGAATGCCGCATTCAACAAGGTTGCTCCAAGACTTGTCAAAGAGGGCGTAAATATCGAGTGGTCCCCAGTTCCAGGTGATTATTATATTGGTGATCCTTATGAGAACGGGTTCTCCGAGTATGCCAAGTCTGTTCCGATCATGGCCGGTACGATGGTCGCAGAGTTCCCCAGTATCTCCATCTCCGATAAGTATTCACTTTCGAATGAGAAAATTATGGAGATTGCAAAGGAAATGTTTGGCGATGGTGCCGAGGAAGTGCTTGAAGCCTACAAGAAAGCCTATCCCGACAAGCATATTACTAATGTATTCTATCTGGATTCTTGGTTCAGGATTCTGGTTGACCAGTATCTGACTATCAAGTGTGAGAGTTCTGATACGCCAAACTATTGCTACCTGCTAACCTATGACTTTGCATACAACGGAGGCCTACCTGCCTGGCATTCTGCAGAGCTTATGCTGGTCTTCCGCAGCGGTGAGCTTGTGCCTGTATATCACGAGCCGGGTGCAATGAAGATCCAAGACCAAATGTCCACATCCTGGTCCAATTTCGCCAAGACCGGCGACCCCAACAGTGATCTTATTCCCAAATGGACGCCGTACAGGCCTGAGGACCGTAACACGATGGTGTTTGACGTTGAGTGCGCTGAAAAGGTGAACTTTGACCGCGAGCTGGTGGAGATACTCAGCAAATATAGCGGACCGTTTGGTTTCAGGAATAGGACTTTCAGAGAGTATTGATCGCTGCAGTTAGGCTCTGACATAGTTCTGCAATGCCGCTCTATCGCATGCTCGATGACAGAGCTCTTGAGATATGCTGCTATTCACCGGAGAGAAAACAAACTATAACTGAAAAGGAGGCAGGTAAATGAAGATCCCAAAGGAAATATTGAACAACCAATCTTTGTATTCGCATTCTCTTCATTTCGACCCCATCAATCAACCTAGGCTTGCTGAAGGTCTCCAGAGACTGCATTTTGAAAAGTTTGATAACGTCCCCGGAGTAAAGACCTTTGAAGACGGTAGCTTTGAGGTAACATATTTTGCACCCAGAGCCGAAACAGTTCAGATTCGCGGTACTGGTGGATCCATGCCGAACACCTACGACTTGCTCCCCGATAAGGATATGCCCGGATATTTCAAGACCGTCATCAGTGACGTCTGCCCCGGATTTCATATGTTGAGTTCCTTGTTGACGGTGTGAATGCCATCCATATACAGCTCCCGATTGGTTATGGCTGCTCATATGCCATGAATTTTCTGGACATACCCGATCCGGATTTCGAGTGGAGCCTGCTAACCGATGTTCCTCATGGAACCATACATATGGAAATATATAAATCCTCCGTCACAGGTAGATACAGGAACTGTTGGGTGTACACTCCTCCTTCCTATCTGGAGAACCCTGATAAGAGATACCCCGTGTTCTACGTACAGCACGGCGGTGGCGAGAACGAAACCGGTTGGCTCTGGCAGGGCAAGATAAACTACATCATGGATAACCTTCTTGCAGAAGGCATGTGCGAAGAAATGATCATTGTTATGAACTGTGGTTACAACTTCACCGAGCAGGAGGACGGCAAGCTCCAGCTTGGTCAGATCGGTGATGTCATCTGTAAGGACTGTGTTCCATTTATCGACACGAAGTATAGAACCATACCCGATAAGGACCACCGCGCAATGGCGGGTCTTTCCTTCGGTTCCTATCATGCAAAAACCACTGTTCTACAGAACACCGACGTCTTCTCCGCCTTGGGAATCTGGAGCGGTAGCGCCGGATTAGTTAGCGGCCAAGGTATGTCAAGTAACCCCGACTCTGCCAGGGCACAGTTTAGCCTGCCGTTCTATGACTTCAGCAGCATTATAGACAATATTGACGTGTTTAACGAAAAACTCCACCTGATGTTCATTGGTTACGGAGATCAGGAACTTAACCTTGTGGAGGCAAACAGAGAGCCTTCCGAAAAGCTGATAGAGGAAGGCTACCATATCGTTAACCGTGAATACCCAGGCTACCATGAGTGGAATGTGTGGCGCCGCTGTGCATTTGACATGCTTCAGCTCCTGTTTAAGTGGTGAGACAATATAATCTCAATTATCGCAATAATCTCACGAATCGCACGATATACGACTTCGGGCATTCAAATCAAACTGCGGTATGGATATATGGTAAGCGCTCAA
>JAAYOS010000158.1 GCA_012520195.1 Clostridiales bacterium
AAAGGAACGTTGAAGTTGTTGTAGGAGCAAAAGGTGATGCTAAAGCAGCAGTAGAAGCGTACTTGCAGGGCTCCCTTAAATCTACTGGTTCCGTTTGTCATGAACATCAGCATCATGATGAATGTGGCGAATAGAATAACACATTTGTATTGTGAAATAGTGCTTGCGCGGTATAATTATATGCCCACTGTAGCCAGTAGTTTCTCTTAATGAGGCTGCTGGCTTTTTGATTTAGTATTGACTGAATTAAAAGAAGCGATATAATTACTTTAGTGATTGCTAAATTAAACAAAAAGGAGTGGCTATTAATGGATCTGGCGCTTGTGCTTAAGGCTATTGCTGATGAAACCAGAATGAAGATACTGTCGCTACTGTTTCGGCACAATTACTGTGTCCGGGCGTTGGCAAGAAAGCTGGGACTTTCCGAGGGCGCGGTTTCGCAGCATTTAAAGGTATTACGGGATGCCGGACTTCTGACCGGAGAAAAGAAGGGCTATTTTATGCATTATGATGTAAATCGAGATGTCCTTCATACTCTTGCTGTCGAGATTGAGGCTTTAGCCTGCGTGGAGCGGGACGCATGCACGCCTGATACAGGTGAATGTTCTTCATCGGAGCAGGAACGTTGCCATGTGAAGAAACTTATTAATTCACATTGACAGATCTTGATTTGATGCATACAATAATAACACATCAAATATATTTGATATGAGGTGACGACTTGAAATCAGTTTATAAAGAGCACGCAAAGGTATTTAAGGCTTTTTGCGATGAAAAACGGCTTCAAATACTTGATTTGTTACGTGGCGGCGAAAAATGCGCTTGTGTCTTATTAGAACAGTTAGACTTGGGGCAATCGGGACTATCATACCATATGAAGATATTGGTTGAGTCAGGGGTTGTGGAAAGCCGACAGGAAGGTAAATGGACATATTATAAAATTAGCGAAAAAGGCCGTGATTCCTCTATAAATCTTCTAAAAGAAATCACAACACCGAACACAGTTACAGAAGAATATAATTGTTGTAAATAACCAGCCATCTGATTGATGGCTTTTAACAGGCTGAATACATCAAAAATATTTGATATGATTGTCCGTTTTTAGAAAGAAGGTTGACTTATGCAAATATTAAAAACCATCTGGGATATTTTCCAGACGCAGATTCTCGGTATGAAATGGCTTAATGACTTAATCGGAAGTGTTTTATCCGCTTTTGGGCTGAATACTTCCAATCGCTGGGTAGGCAGCATTCAGTTGTTTATTTATGATGTTATAAAAATTGTAGCGCTTTTATGCGTCTTAATTTTTATTATCAGTTACATTCAAAGCTACTTCCCGCCTGAACGCAGCAAGAAAATATTAGGGCGGTTTCGCGGTATCGGAGCAAATTCGGTTGCTGCTCTGCTTGGTACGGTAACGCCCTTTTGCTCCTGCTCGTCCATTCCTTTATTCATTGGTTTTTCTTCCGCAGGTCTGCCGCTCGGAGTCACTTTTTCATTTTTGATTTCCTCACCAATGGTTGATCTGGGATCTCTTGTTTTACTAATGAGTATTTTTGGAACAAAAGCCGCCCTATTATATGTGATATTCGGATTATTTATTGCCATAATCGGTGGAACCTTTATTGAGAAATTGCGCATGGAAAAGCACGTTGAAAGTTTCATCCTGACGGCAACCAGTGTTGATATTGAATCTCCTGATTTGACAAGAAAAGATCGACTTAAATATGCAAAGGAGCAAACGCTATCAACATTTAAAAAGGTTTTTACGTATATTCTGATCGGTGTCGGAATAGGCGCGTTTATACATAATTGGATACCAGAGGAATGGGTGGTTTCCCTGCTTGGAAGCAGCAACCCCTTCGGTGTAATACTGGCGACTGTGGTCGGTATTCCGATGTATGCTGACATCTTTGGCACAATTCCAATTGCGGAAGCACTACTGGCTAAAGGGGCACAGTTGGGAACGATG
>JAAYOS010000159.1 GCA_012520195.1 Clostridiales bacterium
ACAGATTATTTGATAATGGAAGTACAAAGACTTTTTCGCAAAAACAAGCCCCGATTAACCCCGGGGCTTTTTCTTTATTATAACAATTGTATCTTTTACTTCCCCACAACCTTCACATATATCCGGGATTCTCAAATATTTCTTGCGCTATGGACTGGGTTTCTTCGTTTATATAGTAGTTTTCAGAAACAGTTTCATCGGTCAAATCTTTGTTCATCAAATCAGATAAGCTAACATTAAATATTCTAGCAATATCAGAAAGTACGCCCGCTTTAGGTGTATATGTTCCTCTCTCCCATTCACTAACTGATGAAGCACTTTTCCTGCCAAGCAACTGCGCAAGTTCTAATTGCTCCATGCCTCTTTTTTCTCTTAAGAATCGTAAATTACTAGAAAAATAATTATTTATTTGTTATCACCTCCTACCTATATTATATACAGATTATCCGAAATGTAAACAAAAAGATTATTAAATTATTTCTGAATTTCTGACAAAAAGTACTTGACATCAGAAAAACCGAAGTGTATACTATATACAAGGAGGTGACAAAATGAAGTATACAATCAAAGAATTAAGGGCAAGGAACAACTTTACACAAGAAAAACTAGCAAAACTAGCAGAGCTTAACCCCAGAACCATCAACATGTATGAGAATAATATCGAAAGTTTGCGTAATGCGTCTTATAAAAATATTGAAAAATTAGCCGAAGTTTTGCGGGTTAGAGTGGATGAAATTTTTTTAGGATAGACTTCAGAAAATCCGAAATAAGAAGGTGGGACAATGGAAAACAAACTCCTAACTCAAAAAGACCTCGCCGAAAGATGGCAAGTAACCGAAGAATCTATACGCAACTGGCGAAATGAGGGAATTATCCAAACAGCAAAAGGTGTACCAGTAATCAGATTCACCATGCAGCACATTTTAGAGTTGGAAGGTGTGAAGCTGGAAAAATTCTCCCCGCTACTCAAAAGAAAAATGGAACGAGAACTGGAGGAATTGAGGGAAGAAAACCAGCGACTGAAAAAGATTATCGGAAATGTACTAGCAGAAACTTCCCAAGTTATTGGGATATAGAAAGGAGATACCATGCTTAAACTACAAGACCTACTAACCCTCAAAGAATACCGTAGATACCGACCAACTAAACGATTCTGGAAAATTATCTTAGTAACCATAGCGGTAATCCTTTGTACAATTCTGTTGGACAAGCTACCTAAGCCGGAGAGTTACTTTACCAGCGTATATTGGGGGTGAGGTAGTGCTAGAACTCAATCGACTGTACTTAATGGACTGCATGGAAGGCATGAAGCAATTTCCCGATAAGTATTTTGAACTTGCGATAGTTGACCCGCCGTATGGAATAGGCAACTTTGTACAAGTAAGCGGAAACGTCAGAGGAACAGCTGTAACATGGAACGACAACATACCTTCAAAAGAGTACTTTACGGAGTTAGAAAGAGTAAGCAAAGAACGGATAATATGGGGCGCAAACTACTACAACTGTTTTAACGGTAAGGGCGGCGCAATAGTGTGGTGGAAACATGTACCGCCTGAAAGTAATTTAAGTGAGTGCGAGATTGCATCATATTCGCGGCTGAAGCGGGTTGCCTTTGTTGATTTGCGGTGGCAGAACATAGGGCGAAATGAAATTACAATACATCCCTGCCAAAAACCAGTTGCCCTATACAAATGGCTACTCAAAAACTACGCAAAGAAGGGCGACAAAATACTTGATACGCATGTAGGGAGCGCATCAAGCCTTATAGCCTGTGAGGATTTAGGATTTCCATACATAGGATTTGAGATTGACAAAGACTACTACGAAGCCGCACAGAAGCGTTTAGCGGATTTCAAGGCGCAGGTAAGCATGTTTGAAATGATAAGGAGGTAAACCAATGAAAGCATTTGATAAAAATAAGAAATACATCTTTTCCAAAGCCAAATGGCTGATGGACACCGGAAATGTATGGACATACGAATCCTATCAATCCATAAGGGATTGGGCAGACAAGGCAGACGGGCAGGAAGTAGTCAACATATCAGCAGACGGCACAGTGGGGTATGTAAACAAACACATTGTTACACCGGAATCCTGCGACATAATCAAATCCAATCGCAGGACAACCCTTAGAAATGCCGTCAAGTGCTTACTGCTAATGGACAAACATGCACAGCTACACGAGGTAATCAACATGCTATGTATGGACAAGAAACGGTTAGAGCGGCGGCTAAAGGCTATTAACAAGGAGTTGGCTCAGAAGGAGCTGGAACTGCACAAGGTAGAAAAGGAGCTGATGAAATGGATAAGATCATAGACCGTATCAACGAAATAGACGACCTAATCAATCAACATCAATACTCCATCTTTTTGTTGGAACAAGAAAAAGAGACACTGCTAGATGAACTATCAGAATTAAAAAGAGAACAGCGCCAAGCCGAAAAAATCGCATGGCGACAAATGAAGCTATAGGGGGGTATCAAAATGACAAGAGAAGAACTGATTAAGAAAACCGAGCAATTTTGTGACTTGTATCTAGAGCTAAAAAAAG
>JAAYOS010000160.1 GCA_012520195.1 Clostridiales bacterium
CAACATAAAACCGCCCTTCTCTACCCAGGTTTATACCAAGCGGTGCATAACGAGAAAAATCAATATTGAGCTTCACTGTAGGTCTCCCCCTTACATGCCCTGTAGATCGATTCTGCCGCTACTGTAATAGCAATGAGTATCATTAATATATCATTACCAAAGCCACCCATACTGCGAGTGAAAAACACCAGACATGTCGATACAAGTAAAGCGACATTAACACCGAATTTGCCGCGCCTCTGCTTGAACGGGAAACCGGCAGACGAAGTGCCAAGTCCGATAATAAGGAACACGTTGCATATATAGCGGCTGGTTTCATCTAGCGGAAGTAGGCTGTGCAGAAAACTGTTACGGTAAAATGCGAGGAGCACAGTCTGCCCGCTTACAGCTTCGGTTGGGATTTTCGCTATGTAAAGCTTGCAGAGTGCAAGGGCTACCGCTAACTGAACAGCCCATAGCAGAAAGAAGCATATGGTGTTGTACAAGGCTTGCCACATGAAAATGCTGCGTCCGGAGATGGATAACCGTCCCAGCGTATAGCCCTGTTTGCTACCAAATTCGCACCCCGTGAGACATAGCAATACTGTAAGTAGCAGAAACGCAACTGCGAATACCCATGGGATTAAACTCTTTGTGAAAAGGGACTCGAGGCCGACAGGTTGTTGAGCCTGTAAGTTCTGTAACCCCTGTAGCCCCTGTAAACCCACACTGTTTTCGGCTATCGGTCTGGTCAGTGCTTTATCCAGCGAAATGTAGAACAGTGCCCCCTCCAGAGCAGCCATGGCTACAAACAGAGCAATCACCTTATAAATTGTACTGCGTGAAATCAGCATAAATACTGATAGATGCTTTTTCATATCGATACCCTCATTATGTCGTAGTACTACTTTTCGTGTAGTCCTATTCTTCCCAAAACCTATCGATTAGCTTCAATGCCTCAGCTTTGGATATTCCCATCTGACGCATTGAGTTGATTATATACAGTGCATCGTTCTCCAACAGCTCAGAGCGTACTCGCTCCGTCTTAGCCTCATCGAGCTGCATATAGCTTTTCGCGCCCGGTCGCGACTGGACGAGTTCCTCTTCTTCCAGTATGCGATAGGCCTTCTGAACAGTGTTGGGGTTGACCCCCAAAAGTGACGACAGCACACGCCGAGATGGCAGCTCATCGCCATCACATATGCTGCCGGCAACAATACCGCGCTTTATGTGCAGAATGATCTGCAAATAGATAGGACTGTCATCATTCATCTTGAAGCTGTCAAATGATATCATTTAGTAACGATGCACCCCCTCTCAGCAACTGTGTTACCCGTGTAATACGGTTTTTGTGACTGTATTATACATGTGATACAGTTGAATGTCAACAGGCTATTTACAGAAGTTTCTTATAACAACAAAGCGCCTGCTCTACACTATTTCGATTGAATTCATTAAAATTATACAGCGTGTTTCGTGCGGGTTTTTGGGAATTATCCTCTATACTGTGAATTGCGATTAGTAACCCCTCAAGCGCGGGAGTCAAAATACACCTTATGATTAATGCGTGAGGATATCAAATGAACATATTAGTTACCGGCGGAACAGGATATATTGGCTCCCATACCTGCGTTGCTCTTCTAGAAGCAGGTTATCACGTGATTGTTGTCGATAACTTAAGCAATAGCAAAGCCGAGACTATAGATAGTATTGAGAAAATAACAGGTACCAGACCTACATTCTATCAAGCAAATGTAACTGACGCTTCTGCTATCGAGTTTATATTTTCTAATCACTCCATTGACGGTATTATCCACTTCGCTGGATTCAAGGCTGTAGGTGAATCGGTCGAAAAACCTCTTGAATATTACTGTAACAACACTATCAGTACTATGGTTTTATGTCGAGTATGTCAGAAATATGGCGTTAAGCGATTTGTTTTCAGCTCATCGGCAACTGTTTATGGTGAGAACAAAGTGCCTTTTGTAGAAACTATGGATTTACTTCCAACCACTAACCCTTATGGCGAAACTAAAGTTATAAGTGAACGTATTCTTACTGATATAGTTAATGCAAACTCGGATTGGTCGGTAGCTCTGTTGCGATATTTCAAATGCTGATGTTAGTAAAGCGGAAAGAGAACTGGGTTGGACTGCTAAGCGTGATATTTTTGATATGTGCCGAGATGCATGGCGGTTTATTCTCTCAGTATGATAGCTTTCATATATTTAGCATCCGACACTATTTTTGTACCAAAAAAGAAGTAGTGTGTGGATTACATAGGTGAATTCCATACACTACTTCTTCTTATCGCTTTTTGCTTAGCCTGGGCACTTCCCTTGAGGGTACGTCACCAGGAATTGTACTTGCTTGTACTTACTTATTCTTGCTTATAGTTGGGGACCAGCGGCTACTAGAGCCTTTCCAGCTTCATTTGTCTCGTAGTTTGCAAAGTTCTTTACGAACCGCTGTGCTAGGTCCTTAGCCTTGACATCCCAGTCAGATGCATTCTCATATGTATCGCGGGGATCAAGGATATTTGTATCTACACCCGGGAGCTCTGTCGGAACTTCAAGGTTGAAGTATGGGATCTTCTTTGTGGGTGCATTCAGAATATCACCGTTAAGAATTGCGTCGATAATTCCACGAGTATCACGAATTGAAATACGTTTGCCGCTACCGTTCCAACCTGTGTTTACAAGATATGCCTTAGCACCGCTCTCTTCCATTCTCTTAACAAGCTCTTCTGCATACTTCGTAGGATGAAGCGTTAGGAACGCCTGTCCGAAGCAAGCTGAGAATGTAGGCATTGGCTCTGTGATGCCGCGCTCTGTTCCTGCGAGTTTAGCTGTGAAACCTGACAGGAAATAGTACTGTGTCTGTTCCGGAGTAAGAACAGATACTGGCGGAAGTACACCAAATGCGTCTGCTGATAAGAATATTACGTGCTTTGCAGCGGGGGCTGCGGAAACTGGGCGCACGATATTCTCAATGTGATAAATCGGATAAGACACGCGGGTATTCTCTGTTACGCTCTTGTCGGAAAAATCAATCTTTCCATCAGCATCCAGTGTCACGTTCTCAAGGAGGGCGTCGCGCTTTATTGCATTATAGATGTCGGGCTCGGACTCTTTGTCCAGGTCGATAACCTTAGCGTAACATCCACCTTCAAAGTTGAATATGCCGTTATCATCCCAGCCGTGCTCGTCATCACCTACGAGAAGACGCTTAGGATCGGTCGATAGGGTTGTCTTTCCTGTACCGGAGAGGCCGAAGAAGATTGCTGTGTTCTTACCATCCAAGTCTGTGTTTGCAGAACAGTGCATTGAAGCAATACCCTTCAGTGGCAGGAAGTAGTTCATAATTGAGAACATGCCCTTCTTCATTTCCCCACCATACCAGGTATTAAGGATAACCTGCTCACGGCTTGTGATGTTGAACATCGCTACTGTCTCTGAGTTCAGGCCTAACTCCTTGTAGTTTTCTACTTTTGCCTTAGCAGCATTGTATACAACAAAATCCGGCTCGAAGTTTTCAAGCTCTTCCTCTGTAGGCCTTATGAACATATTCTTTACAAAGTGAGCTTGCCATGCGACCTCGCAAATAAAGCGAATTGACATGCGTGTGTCTTCATTTGTACCACAAAACGTGTCAACTACGAAGAGCCTCTTGTTGGAGAGCTCCTCAACTGCAATTCTCTTTACCTCTTCCCAAGTCTCCTGTGTGGCTGGTCTATTGTCATTTTCGAACTCTTCAGAAGTCCACCAAACGGTATCTTTTGAATTCTCATCCATAACAATGAACTTGTCTTTAGGGGAACGGCCAGTGTAGATGCCGGTCATTACATTAACTGCACCAAGCTCACTTACCTGCCCTTTTTCAAACCCCTCAAGTTCTGGTTTTGTCTCCTCTTCAAACAATTGCTCAAAGGAGGGATTATGAACAATTTCAGTTGTACCAACAATTCCATACTTACTTAAGTCAATTTTCGCCATCTTATCCTATCAACCTCTTTCTTATATATTCGCATTCCAAGTTAAAATTTTATCATACTTTGTCACTTTTGTAAACTTTGTTTGTTTTCTCTACACCTGTGAAGGGCTTGCATGTTGCACAAATGGAGACAAAGAAAGAATGTATGGTTTCTAACCAATTCTTATGTTTTTGTGTAAATTCTATCGTTTCGTATAGATAATTACATAATTGTATTATATAATTTATTTTAGCAAATTAACAATAGTAGATATATACGAACAAAACACAAAACACACACAAATATTTAGAAAGAGGGAGAAACAATGGCAAAGTTCTTAACAAATTTCATTTCCTACACTCTTTACAGAACGGTTGATATTACTGTTGTCATTCCCTCAGTAACATCACCCGAATGTAGAAATAACCCTAGCCATATACCAAAAGCAGATTATCCTGTGCTATATTTACTTCATGGCGGAATGAATAACCACCACGCCTGGACCGCATATACAAACGTTGAGTTTTTTGCAGAGGAAAGACAGATTGCTGTTGTAATGATGTCAGGAGAGAACAAGAGCTACATAGATCACCCCGGAAGCAATATGTTCGACAGCGCAAACTTCTTTACATTCCTAAGCGAAGAGCTACCCGAATTTGTAAAAGCTATGTTTCCGATATCCCACAGACCTGAAGACACATATGTTGCCGGTCTCTCAATGGGAGGGTACGGCACATTAGTCCAAGGCTTCAACTGGCCAGAGCGCTACAGAGCACTTGGTGTGTTCTCGGGCGGGGCAATGATGCCGGGAGCCGATACTGGTGATATCCGCTTCAGACCCCTGGATATGCTTGATAATTTTGTAGCCGAAGGAAAGAAGCTACCACCCATCTATATGTCCTGCGGAACAGAAGACGACATGGTCTACGAACACAACCTGATGCTCAAGGATAAGTTGATTGAAGCTGGCATGGACGTAACCTGGGAAGCGGTTGAGGGGTATGGACATGAGTGGAGATTCTGGAACAATGAGATTGAGAAGTTTCTCGACTGGATACCTCGAACCGACATCTACGCAGCTCAAGGGAAACGCAGAATATAGATAAAAAAAGATAACATGAATCAAACCATGGTTGGCAGTTACGAACTGCTGGCCATGATTTTTTTACGTTTTCTTATTCTTTTATAACCTGTCCTATTTCGATTGAATTCAACCAAATTGTACAGCGCGATTCGTGCAGTTTTTTTACAAACAACCTTTATACTGTGAATTGTGATTGCGTTGTTCCAAATTAGCACCACCCAGAAAATATGTTGTAGCTTTAAAGATATTCGAATAATAAGCCGAAATATTCTGTTTAAAGGGTAAGCGTCAAATCCAGACGCGGTATTAGAACTAACCTTTATAACAGCCTGATTTGCACTCATCCGGAGCCAACTCTGGTAGCAACTTTTCTGCCCAGGCAGAATCCTCTAGAGATA
>JAAYOS010000207.1 GCA_012520195.1 Clostridiales bacterium
ATAGTTGAACGCCACGATAGTTCCAGCCCCGTCGAAAACAAACCACTCCGCCGGACTCTCGACGATATCCGGCGAACCGTAGTGGTACGTCCGCAGCGCGGCCTCGACCTGCTGTGTGGTGGCCAGAGGCGCGACGGCGGCGGCGACGTGCTGCGTGGTGGCGAGCGGCAGAATGTCGCTCTTACGCACCAGCCCCCAGTGCCAGATGTCGCGCATGGTGACATCCGCGAGGACGGCGGCGGCGAGGAAAAAAAAGAAAGACACTGAACAGACGAAAAACCGTTTCATGCCAGCCCCCTCATTCGTAGTTCAGAGCCGGAAGGTTTTCGCCGTTCTCGCCGGGCGCGTGGAGCCCAGAGGCGTGTTTCACGCGCCGCCCGGAATCCCCGACCGGGAAGACCGCATAGCAGCGCCAGACCGCCTGCGCCGCGTCGGCGAAGCGCGGCGCTTCCGCGAAATACTCGACGCCGTCGACCGCCAGTGTGATCGACGCGTTTTGGGGCGCGACAGCAGAAGCATAAATTGCAGCAGCAGACATAAGAACCTCCTATGAACCGTTTACGAACGTCTCTATAAACCCATCCGCAGGTTCGGGAAGCCCTATTTTGCGGACGACCGGGCCGACAGCGCGAAAATCTCGACTGCCCCGCGAACGAAAAGCAGCGACAGGCAGCAGGAACGCAGAAGCCGCCCGATGAACGTCCTGAACGTGGGGAACGCGTCAACGTCCACGACCGCGCCTGCAAGATGCGTTTTTGATACCTTCGATATGGGACACTCCGAGTAGAGATCCAGCATCAGCGGGATCTCCTCGGAGCCGTACCGGCCAGTCGAGAGCAGCGTGACGGAACCGGCGGTGAACATCTTCGCGGCCCAGGCCTCGCCGCACACGAACGGGCGCGACACCAGAGCCCCCGCAGATGAGTTGCTGAACAGCATCGGCTCGGTGAGAGAGAACGCACGCAAACTGCAATCCGAGCCCAGCATCTTCAGTTCGCGCCCGGTCGGCACGTCGCCGACGAACAGCCCGAGGCATTCCATGCCGTCCTGTCGCCAGATGCCGACCCAACACGCACCGGACAATGAATAGACCAGCATCGCGCTGTTGAAATCGTAATCGACAAACACGCTGAACAGGAGCTTGTCGCCGAACACGACGGCGGAAACCAGGGGGGAGGGCTCCGCCTGCCAGACGGTGCGTTTCCAGAATCCGGAAATCGGCTGGCTCACGGGCACGCGCGCCGCGCGCCCGGACAGGTCTACCGCGCGGATGCCGTCATCCGAAATGAACCAGCAACCCTGATCGAAAACGACGAAAGCGCTGTGTCCCACGCACCCGTGGTCTGCGTCGATGCACTCGACGACGATCTTCTCGGGCTCGCGGTCGCATCCGGACAGCAGCCACACGGAATTGCGCTTGAAGGCGACGATCCGCCCGCCGCCGAGCGCCGCCATCCCCAAGATGTCATCACTGCCGCCGAGACCGCAGTCAACCTTGAGGGCGGCGTCAAACACCAGCTTGGAGACCCCGGTGTCGTCCACCGGCTCCGACGCCACGACGGAACTGTAGACCTGGCCCGCGCCGGTCTCGACGGCCAGCCACACGCGCCCGTAGGCATACAGCGCGGCGCGGCACGGCGGGATGTAATCCGCCGTGCCGTACTCGGTGGAAAGACGCTCAAACGCGCCCTTCGGGACGGGGGAGCCCGCAACCGTGCCGTCCCAGCGGAACACGTACCCCGCGCCGCCGCGCGTCACCCACACGTAGGCCACGCCGCCCACCTGGAGCGCGACGTAATGCGGGGCCAGCGGCTCGCTCTCCGAGCCGTAGAACAATCCGTCCCCCGCGCCGGAAAGGTCGGGGAAGTCGATCCGCACGATGCCGAGGTCGACGCCGGACGCGTCGACAAGGTACCCGCAAAAAGCGAACGAATCGACCATGTAGTTGTGCTCGATGAAAAACAGGCAGTCGCCTAGCGAGGATCCGGAGAAACGGAAAAGGCCAATGTTGCGGATCGTCTCCATGCCGAGCGGACGCGCGCGCCCGTCAACAAGGCGCGGGCGAGACACGAGACGCCCGCCGACCAAGTCCAAGTTCTGGGCGAACAGGTAGCTGTCGGCGGGCAACCTGCCGTCAGCCGCCGTGTCGACCATGCCGCCCGAGAAAGAGGTCTGCCGCTCAACAACCATAGATCGACTCCACAGGCGTCTGGATGTTGTCGCGCTCGGTCTCGCGGTCGGCCGATTCGATCGCGGCCTTGAGGTTCTCGCGCGCGTCGGCGAACGCGCCTTTGCGGGCCGCGTCATCACCGGCGAAACGGTACATCTCGCCCAGGACGAAAAAATAAAGCGCGTCTTCAAATCGCGACAACAGGATGTCGTCGCCGCCCGACAGATCGGCGAACCGGCGCAGCCCTTTGACGCTGACCGTGAGATCCGCGGCAGGCGCGGGGCAGAGCCTGATCCGGCGGACAGGCTTCCCGTCGCCGTCAGTGCCGTCAGGGAGCAGCAAGAAACGCGTCGGCGTACCGCAGGCGTCGAGCCACACTTCCGACAGATCGGCCGCCGCCGCACCGCCCAGCGGCAGCAACGCGCCGTTTGGCCCGCGAACCGAAAGGATGACGCCGACCTCTGCAGGCAGGTCAACAGAAAGCGCGCCCGCCGGCACGCCGACATCTACGGCGTCAAGCTCGATTTCACGATGAGCCGCCTTTGTCCAGATGTGGAAGTACCAGCGGTTAAGATCGGCAAGCCCCATCGCCGCGAGCGCGGCGGGGACGGAACCGGCCTCGCACAGCCCGGCTTTCACGCAGGCTTTTTCCACAAGAGCAGCAGCAGTCATAGACACACCTCAAAAAAAAGCCCCGCGCCGGTAAGAAACATGAAGAACCCGACGCGAGGCGCCCGCGACAACGGGCTATGATTGAGAACAGGGAACTAGAACCAGTATTCAACGAACGCCGCAGCGGTCACGGACTTGTTTTCCGCCGCGACAAGATCGAAGAGAAGCGGGGCGCCCGCGTCGCCGGAAATGAAATCCTCGACCGTCACGGCCGCGTTGCCGATGGCGGGGAGTCCGTCCACGACATCATGCGAGGGGACAAGGATGTAGGCGCGCGTTTTCGCCGGAATCGCGCCGACCGCCGTGATGGTGGCCTCGCAATAGGGCTTGCCCGCGACATTCGCGTACTGGGCGCCGACCACCTTCCAGCCGGTCGGCGTGAGGAGCAGCAGCTTATCCGCCTGGGTCAGCGTGTGCCCCTTGAACTTGTGACCGCCGGCCACGTCGACGGGAATCTTGACCTTGGTCGCGGTAGCGTCGAGCGCCTCAAGCAACTGGAACGAACGCGCCAGCTTCGGCACGTAAAACTTGACCGCGCAGGCGGCATCGTTGCCGAGCGCCGAAAACCGGCGGATCAGCGCCTTTGCCTTCTGGAACTCGGGAATGACGACGGGAACCGCAGTCGCGCTCGAGGCGACGCCGGAAACAGTGGCGATGTTGATCTTATCCATGATTGAACTCCTTGGAGATTGTTGAAAAGGGAGGGCCGCGCCGACGCGCGGCCCGGACGCTTACGCGTCTTCGTCGGGAAGGTCTTCGGGCTTCTCGTCGAAAGCCGAGGTGTAGGCGAGATTCACGCCGTTGTCGCGCTGCATGACCATCGCCTGGCACGGGAAGCGCAGTGCCACCGTCAGGTTGTTGCCGGTGACGGTGATATCCTGGCACTTGAAGCGCGGAGCTATCAACTGCCGCTGCTTGCTCCCGGCCTCGCCGAGGTCGAGATAGCCGAAGCAGTTCTCGCCGAACAGATGGCACACGCGCACCTTGCCCGTGTTCCTGCGAGTGCGGAGCGCGCCGCCCTCGTCGGGCAAATCGCACCGGTACGAATCGGACTGCACCTTAAAAGCAACGCCCGCGTAATCCACGGACGAGCCCGCGCCGAAAATTTTCTGGCTCGCGTCTTCCACGCGCTTGATGGCGTCCATGAACTTGGAATCGCCCAGCGCGATCTGCTGGATGCCGGGGGAGTCGATCACGCACACGACGCGGTCGCGGATCAGCGGCACGTTGCCGTTGCGGAGAAGCGACGCGGCGCGGACAATGTCCGCCAGCGTGATGTAGGAATCGGAGCGCAGAGCGTTGAAGCCGGCCACGCCGCCCGCATAAATCGTGCGCAGGGGCTTCGGAGCCTTGACGTACTGGTTGCTCAGGTTCGTCACGGCGACGCCCAACGGCACAACGAAACGGTCGTTGACCACCGTGTGGATCATGCGTTTCGCCCACTTGATCAAACGCTTTTTCGTTGTCGACAGAATATCGACAGGATCCTGCTTGATCAAACGCGGGCGCAGCGCCAAGTAACCGGAGAGTTCTTGCAGTGACACCTGAAAGACATCATCCGTCAGCACCATGGGGTTAGCAGGCTCTTCGTCTTCCGCGTACAACACAGGCGAGTCGCTGTTGGCCGCCGTCGCGAGGGGCAGGTCGCCGAACGAGCGAAACTGGACAAACGTCCCACTCTTCTCGTCAAGTTTTGACTTGACGCCGAATTCCGAATTCGCGAGAGGGGTTTCGAAGTCCCGCTCGGCAATTTCCTGAAACGCACGGTCAAAGTATCCCTGCACCGTGCCCTTTAGGGTTGTGAGATCCATAACACTCTACTCCTTTTTCTCGAACTGTTCACTCAGCCACTCTTCGGCCGTCTGCTTGCCGGTTGACGCCGCCGCCTCAGGAGGAACGGCAGCCTCGCCGACAAGTTTCGACAGCCGGTCGACTTCCGCCTGCAGGGCGTCGCGCTCTTTAACCGCAGAGTCACGCTCGGCGGTCAACGTCTCGACAGTGCCCTTGAGCGTGTCGCGCTCGGCAGTCAAATCGGCAACCGCCTTTTCAGCAGCCTTGTCGGCAGCGGCCTTGTCAGCAGCGGCCTTGTCAGCAGCGGCCTTGTCGGCAGCGGCCTTGTCCGCAACCGCCTTGTCGGCAGCGGCCTTGTCAGCAGCGGCCTTGTCGGCAGCGGCCTTGTCCGCAACCGCCTTGTCGGCAGCGG
>JAAYOS010000161.1 GCA_012520195.1 Clostridiales bacterium
GTTTTTTAGGTCATAATTTTCTAGAGATTCAATTTTTAGTGCCATTTGTTACAGCATGTTACAGCCATATATTGATTGAATAGAATGTTTTCATTCGGCAAAAATATTACTGCTGCAACCGAAACTGACGAGAACCGCAGTATGACAAAATGAGGGTTCGAGGCATTTCGACAGAGCAGCTCGCCAGAAAACATTTTGAAGGAGATGCAATCAATGGCCAGAAATAATAATAGAATTGTTGTTCCTGAAGCCCGTGAAGCCCTCGATCGTTTTAAGATGGAAGCAGCCCAAGAGGTCGGGGTAAACCTTAAACAGGGTTATAACGGTGACCTGACAAGCCGTGAGGCTGGTTCGGTCGGAGGACAGATGGTCAAAAAGATGATTCAGGCATACGAACAGGGTCTGAAATAAAGCTTCTATCGGTGTCTACTGTAAGATTTAAATCGGTTTAGATTTGAATCAGTATTTCGAATCAGTGAATCAGTGTTAAGAAAAAGTGCAGAGGGGAATATTCCTCTCTGCACAAATTATTGGTAAGAAAACTGCTGTAATCAATAACCTTTTCAGACCAAAAAGAACCTATTTCTTAATAAGTGAAAGTGCTGCACCGACAGCCGTTCCAAACTCCGCATGATCAGGAATGATGAACTCATTTGGATATATTGCTTCCAGAGCACGCATAACATCATGGCACTGCGGAATTGTAGTAAGGTTTCCAATCAACACGATTTTATTTGTACTGCTGCTTCTTGCTGCAAAAGCTGCAAGTGTTCCGATAGTCTCGAACACAAGATTTATTATTCCCATCGCAATATCACTTTTTGATGCCAAGTCAGAAATCTTGCCAAAGTTCGAGGCAGTGCTCTTCGACGGTAATGTTGGCAAAACATCACGTGAAATATCAGAAACGAGAAGATCGACATTACTGAGGTCACCGTCCTTTGCGGTTTCAATCAAAAGATCGATTTCCCGAATATTCAGCATTCTGTTTGACAAGCCCAACAGAGTGCCGCCACCAACACCAGTACCGCCCACATGCTCTATATCACCATTGCACGCCCTCACAATAGCAGTGCCGGTACCCATACTGACTATTGTAGCTGATTTCAAACCTGAAAGGTGGAGGCCTCCATATCCGTTACAGAGAAACTCCTGCACCTTAATGGTCTCAATATCATAAATGGACTTGTCAACGTGTGATGATCCAACACCAGTTATGGCTATCCTTTCAATGCTGCCTAGTGAAAGTGCGTTTTGATCGATAAACTTGCCAAATGCCCCGAACAGTGAAGCAATTGGATCATTTGCCTTTACTATCATCGGCGTAATAATTTCATCGCCGCGTATACCGATTATTTTCGTCGTGCTCCCACCAATGTCAATGCCAACGGTAATTTTCACAGTGTTCACCTCTTGATACTCCTAAGAGTAATCGTTTTCAAATTCTCTCATTATTTGCTCCCATTTGTCAAGTAGAAGCCCAAGCTCCTCCTCCACTTCACCTCTGCTCTCAATCAGTTCTGTCAGACGGAGGTGGTCAGAAGCGAATAGTTCTATCTGGCTGTCGAGCTCCTCAAGCTTACTTTCTAAGGACTCAATATCGCGCTCTAGTATGGGTATTTGTCTGCGCATTGCCTGTGAATGCCTAGACCTAGTTCTGTAGGTCCTATCTCCATTCACATTGTCCGCTTTTTCTTTTGCCGTCTGTGAACGGGTATGTGCATTATCATCTTCAGTTGACGGTGATGGGCCAGCACGGGCAGCAATCGCAGCCCTATACTCCTCATAACCACCATTAAATTCTTCAATAGCCCTGTTCTCGATAGACCATATCTTATCCACAATCTTATTTACAAAGAATCGGTCATGGGATACGACAAGCAACGTACCCTTAAACTGGAGTATGGCCTCCTCAATCCACTCGGCTGACTGAATATCGAGGTGGTTTGTAGGCTCGTCCAATATCAGCATGTTTGTGCCTCTATGCATCAGTGAGCAGAGCCGTAGTCTGCTCTTTTCTCCCCCCGAGAGGTCACGAACACACTTATAAACCTCATCGCCGCGGAAGTGAAAGCCTCCAAGCCAATTTCTTGCAGATGATATAGAGATATTTAACTCATCAACTACATATTCGAGCACAGTCATATACGGATTTTTGAACTCAACTATCTGCGGCAGATATGCAGTTTTTACACCTGACCCCCACCTTACTCTACCTTCGTCTGCTGTCTCGATTCCTAGCAATATACGCAAAAGGGTGGTCTTCCCTGTTCCGTTTGCACCCAGAATTGCAACCCTGTCGTCCTTTTTCAACTCTAAGTCAACATCAGAAAACAACAAGTTTTCACCGTATGCTTTCTTTAGGTTCTTGATTGTCAGTACATCTTCTCCCGACCTCCGGGTCTCCTCAAACTCAGCCTTTAGCTTTCTCTCACGTTTTACTACTGTTGGCATCTCCGCTCTTATGCGCTCTATGCGCTTTTCCATTGCAAACGCCCGTCTGTGGAGTTTTTCCATATTCATATCGTGAAGACGTCGCGCAGTTGACTCAAGCTGAGCGATTTTTCTCTCACTCTGTCTAATCCTCGCCTCGTCCGACTTTATTTGATGCTCTTTCTGCTGCATATATGCACTGTAGTTGCCTTCCCAGACCTTGGATGTAAGATTTTCGATCTCAATTATCCGCGTTACCGTCTTATCTAGAAAATAACGGTCATGGGATACCATCAGGACAGTTCCTTTATACTCTCGAAGGTACTCCTCCAACCATTCAACAGATTGAACGTCTAGGTGGTTTGTGGGTTCGTCTAGGAGCATTAAGTCTACTTCCAGAAGTATCATCCGGCCGAGATTTACCCGAGTTCTCTGTCCACCACTGAGTACATTGATAGACTTTGAGAGCATCTGCTTGTCAATGTCAAGACCATTACAGACCCGGTTAAGCTCTACATCTACCGTATAACCCCCAAGAGCTTCAAAAGCGGAGGACGCTTCGCCGTACTCTCTTATGGCCGCCTCATCTCCCTCAGCCATCTTCTTCTCCAGTTCCTTCATCCTCTTCTTAAGGTTCTCGGTTTCAAAAAAAGAAGTCCTGAGAACGTCCTCTACTGTCATGCTGTCTGGATAGCTCGGCATCTGATCCAGCACACCAACTCTGATATGTGATGGGATATGTATATTTCCCTCGTCACACTCATACCGCCCTGATATAAGGTTTAGTAGAGTGGTTTTACCGCTACCGTTCTTTCCGACTATTCCAACATGCTGTCCACTGTATATGTCAAATGATACGTTCTCTAAAATAACAATATCATTAAACTCTTTTTTTACGTTTGATACGGATAACACAGACATATATCGGTTCCCTTCGTCTTCGTCCCATGAGTAATAAATCAAGATATGCAACAGGATAACTATAATTATACGTTTCGTACAGTCTTTTTGCAACCTATTTACGGTATGTCCACTGTTACACAGACTATATTGCCATTATTGAGTAACTTGCTCCAAAAACTTCTCACTTTACTATTGATTTATTTGGAAATATGTCAGATAATTGATAATGACAAATCAATAAAGAGGAATGGTGGTTATTATGAATATTGTCGATATCGGAAATGTAATAGACAGAGGCCAAACATCACTTGGAATCGAGCTCGGTTCTACTAGAATAAAAGCCGTACTTATCGGAGATGACCACTCCCCTATCGCATCGGGAGATCATGCCTGGGAGAATAAACTTGTTGATGGTGTCTGGACATATAGCCTAGAGGATGTATGGAATGGACTTCAAAGCTGCTATAGGTCCCTCTGTGAGGATGTGCAGAATAAATACGGTAGAACTCTTACTAGAGTCGGGTCGATCGGAATATCAGCAATGATGCATGGATACCTTGCTTTCGATAGCAGTGATAATTTGCTCGTACCTTTCCGGACCTGGCGAAACACGATAACCGAAGAAGCTGCAGCCGAACTTACATCTCTCTTTGATTTTAATATTCCGCAGAGATGGAGCATCGCCCATCTGTACCAGGCGGTACTAAACGGCGAGGATCACATCAACGACATCTCCCACATAACCACTCTTGCTGGCTATGTACATATGATGCTGACTGGTGAAAAGGTTGTTGGTATCGGTGACGCTTCAGGCATATTCCCTATCGACAGCGAGATTAATGATTACAATCAAGATATGATTAGTCAATTTGATAGATTGGAATCAATAAAAGATTTGCCTTGGAATCTTCGTGACATCCTCCCCAGCGTGCTAATGGCAGGTGATGATGCAGGAGTATTGACTCCGGAAGGCGCGAAGTTGCTCGATTCTACTGGACAACTTGAAGCTGGCATTCCCCTCTGCCCACCCGAAGGCGACGCTGGCACTGGAATGACTGCAACCAACAGCATTGCTGCAAAGACCGGAAACACATCGGCGGGCACATCCATATTTACAATGATCGTCCTTGAGAAGGAACTCTCAGGGGTATACACAGAAATAGATATGGTTACGACTCCTACAGGCAGACCTGTCGCTATGGTACACTGCAATACATGTACCTCAGATCTCGACGCATGGGTAAATCTGTTTAGTGAAGCAATTAGTGCAGTGGGCTTAACTGTGACTAAATCAGCACTTTATGATGCTCTCTATAACAGTGCACTGCTTGCAGATAGTGATTGCGGGGATCTGCTTTCCTACAATTACCTTGCAGGTGAACCCATAACCGGACTTGACGAGGGACGCCCTCTATTTGCCAGAATGCCCGAAAGCCGCTTCTCACTAGCAAACTTTATGAGGTCTTTACTGTACTCCGCTGTAAGCACACTGCGTATAGGAATGGACATCCTTTACAATCAAGAAAAGGTCAGTGTTGATATGATGCTTGGTCATGGCGGCCTTTTCAAAACTGAAATCGTTGGTCAGAGGATCATGGCTGCTGCCCTAAACACGCCAGTAACGGTTATGGAGACCGCTGGTGAAGGTGGTGCCTGGGGAATGGCGCTTTTGGCCGCTTATATGCTGAGAAAAGAAGGTAACGAGACCCTCGATGATTATCTGGAGCAAAATGTGTTTAGTAGAGCTGAGGGACATACTGAATACCCCGTTGAGAGTGATGTTAAAAGCTTTAATAGATATTTAGAACGATATATTAAAGGTCTTGAAATCGAACGTTCAGCGATTGAGAGTATGAAATAAAATCTAGCGCCTAAGTGATAGATCTGAAACCACTTAGGCGCTAGATTTTGAATTATTTGTATATCACTAAAGAATGCAA
>JAAYOS010000021.1 GCA_012520195.1 Clostridiales bacterium
CATTGAAGGGTGTTACCATTGACGGTGATCTCATAATTGGCGATGGAGTCGGTGACGGCGAGGTCATATTAGATGACGTAATCGTAACCGGCAGACTAGTAGTAAGAGGTGGCGGTGAGAACTCCATAATCATCCGCGGCTCATCTAGCATTTCAAACGTAATAGTCGCAAGGGTTGACGGTGTCGTCAGAGTCTTTGTTGATGACGGCAGCGAAGTAGGAGTCATCTATGTAGATGACGGCTCAGACGATGTTATTGTTGAAGGATCAATCGGAAGGCTGGAAGTGGGCGCGGATAGTGTCACAGTTACCGCCACAGATGCCGACATAAATTCTGCAAGTATCTCCGGCGTAAACTCTGCAATTATAGTGGACGCCGATTCCAATATTGAGAGTATAGAGATTTCCGGTGCGGACGCTTCAGTTGATGTCGCAGGAAGAGTAAACAGCGTTACGACAACTGCAGCAAACACCAGCATAACCGGAAAAGGTACAGTTAGAAACGTAGCTGTTCAAGCGGGCGCTGACGGTGCAGCCATTGAAACACCTAAGACCAAGATCCAGGTCGATGAAGGGGTTACAGGCGTTACCGGTGGCGGCGGAGCCGAAATCGAGGCCGGCAAGACTGTTGAAAACAATGCTGACGGCACAGGGGTTGTGGAACCAGGCGCAGATGTGCCATGGGTACCCACGGTTACTTACGCCGAAGTATCAAACGCAACAGCTCAAGTGCTAAATGTTGAATTTGATGCCAGCTTTATCAACTATGAAGATTTCACAATAACCGGAAGTGGAGCTACCGTAACAATCAGTGGAGACTTAGTTATTGAAGTTACATCTGAAGATACCGTAACGGGTTTTGGTCCTATAAGCCAGTATATTAAGGATGGCCAGTTGTCGACACGTTATGCTCTGATAGCTTGGATGATGGACAATGAAGAGCATGTCTGGATCATAGGCAATGCAACTAAATCCTTTACTGTAGAGTTTGATGGTGTTACGTATACGATTGACATTGGTGGGCTCAACTGGGATAAAGTAACCAAAGTAACTAAAGAACAGTTGAAAGCTGAAAATTTCACTGATGATAGTGTAAAGAAAGTCAACTATGATAATCTAACTGTTGAACAACTTGGTTCGAAAGTAACTATTAAGAGTAATAACTTAGTAAAAGTTACACAGGCAGACTCACCAATTGCTGGATTTGGGTCGTTTACCATTCCAACAGAAGGCATAAAATCAGATAAGTTTGCACTGATAGCGTGGATAATTGGCGACGAACCACATATCTGGTTAGTTGGTAATGCTACTGAGGAGTTCTCGGTTGAGTATAATGGTATAGAGTACACGATAGACATTAGTGGCCTTGACTGGGCAGACCCAGTTACTAAGGCAACTAAGCAAGACTTGCTTAGCGCTGAATTCACCGAAGAAAGTGTTGTCAACTACGGCAACCTGGATGTTACACAAGAAGGCGCCAATATCACCATCACAGGCGGTGACCTAGTGAGGGTTGAGAATGGCGATGAGGTTGAAGGCTTTGGAAAGATTTCTATACCTGATGGTGTACAATCAAAGGCATTTGGCCTGATAGCATGGAAAATTGGAACAGAGCCCCATATCTGGTTAGTTGGTAATGCAACTGAGAGTTTTGAGGTTACTTGGAATGGCTTTACATACACGATAGACATCACCGGTCTTGTCTGGGAAGGGGTATGATGAAGTTTCAATACTAGTAGCTTCTATATCTAGTACGAAATTTTGAATTCGAACGGATAACGCGCGACACTGAGTTCAAAAAATAAAAAATACAGTAAATGTACAGACAAAATCCGGCGTAATTTGATTAAATTACCTATGGAAGAACATAACTATTATTGACAGTTCTGTCGAATATAGTATATACTCAACAGTACAAAGCTTGCGCTACAGGGATGATGTACATAGACTTTGTAGGATGAGGATTGATAATGAAACTGCGATTGAATCAAGTGGTTTACATATTGGGAGACTTGGCTGTAGCTTGTTTAGCAATGCTGATGACGCTAATGGTAAGCTTCGGAAGGTTGCCTCTAGCGCAACCTTCACCTGTGGAGTACTTAGTGTACTGCCTAATTGGTGCAGGTATAACATTATTTTTCAATATTTTTATCGCTGCATACGACACCATGTGGGTATACATTAGCTTCATCGATGTGTTTAAGCAAGTGTTGACCGCAGGTATAAATGGCGGGATATTTTTTATTTTAGGGTTACTACACCTTTCGCATCTGTCCTTTATAGATATTCTGCTTTATTGCTTTTTGCTTTTGTTCTTCCTTCTGTCGATTCGTGCGATCCCACGAGGCTTCAGGTGGCTAAAGACGGCAAAGAACTTCAGCAGAAACGACAATGTCCAGAGAGTTATAGTTGTAGGAGCAGGGGATGCCGGCGCAATGATAATCAAACGCCTGGTCTCTGATTTTTACAGCGAGTTCTATCCCGTCGCGCTGGTGGATAATGATCCTCTTAAGCATGGGACAAGCCTGTCGGGTGTGCCTGTAGTAGGATCGGTTAATGAATTGAGCAAAGTTGCGCAGGAGTATGATGCTCAAGCTGTAATTATTGCTATCCCTTCGGCTTCGGAGGAGGATCTCAACTACATCTACAAACACTGTCTGGAGGCCGCACTGCCTGTCAAAGTGTTCCAGAGTGTTGTGGACATCGACAAGTTTGTGTCAGGAAACCGGAAGGTCTTATCGGATTTATCTATTGAGGACCTGCTATCCCGGAGTACCGTGAAGCCGGACTTGAGTGGGATCGAGGAATACATAACCGGAAAAATGGTAATGGTTACTGGAGGTGCAGGGTCTATTGGCTCTGAGCTCTGTAGACAGATACTGCAATACGGATGTGGCCACCTCATTATCTTCGACTTCCATGAAAACGGTCTGTTCACGATAAATGAAGAATTAAAGAAGACATATAGCGAAGAGAGATACACTCTCTGTGTCGGAAATGTTTGCGATAAAGCCCGGTTAGACTCCGTGTTCAGCCAGTACAGGCCACAGATCGTGTTTCACGCAGCAGCACACAAGCATGTACCGATGATGGAGCTGAATCCGCTGGAGGCCGTAAAGAATAACATATTCGGTACTGAGAACGTTCTGAAAAGCTGCATTGAGTATGGCACGAAAAGATTCTTGCTTATATCGACCGACAAAGCTGTACATCCAACAAGCATAATGGGAGCTACAAAGCGTGTCGCTGAACTGCTTGTTCAGTCGATGAACGGTCAGGGCTGCGAGATGGCTGCGGTACGTTTCGGAAATGTGCTTGGCTCCAACGGTAGCGTTATTCCGACCTTTAGATGTCAGATTGAAGAAGGAGGTCCGGTAACCGTCACCCATAAAGATATTCGCCGATATTTCATGACTATTCCTGAAGCGGTATCCCTGGTACTTTGCGCAGGTGTCCAGGCCTCTGGTGGAGAAATATTCGTACTAGATATGGGTGAGCAGATAAGGATATATGACCTTGCATGCAATATGATCCGACGTGCAGGACTTGAGCCTGATAAAGATATCAAGATAGAATTTATCGGGCTGCGTCCGGGAGAAAAGCTCTATGAGGAGCTCTACCTCGACAGCGAGCAAATGCAGACAACTCAGGAAAAGAAGATTTTCGTAATTACTGAAAAAAAGGCGCACCCAGAGTTCTGCATGATGTTAGAACGCCTCAACACGCTCGTTCAAAAGTATGAGGACCCACAGGCCGTATATAATCTAGTTTTTGAGATAATTGACGAGCCTAGGACAAGATTTGAACCACCAAGCAATTTGAGTACCACTAGTATTGCTGATATGCCGTTAGATACACCACAAGAGAATAAGGACAGCACGAGGGATGTTGTACTAACGGTAAATTAGATATAAAAAAATACAGATATTAGGAGACATTCACTTATGGAAGAATTGGACCTGCGAAAGCTCATTCATATTCTTTTGACCCGCTGGTGGGTGATTGTATCAACATTGTTCTTGGGTGCGCTCTCAGCGTTTCTCATAACATTTTTTCTAATCGAACCTGTATACTCAGCGAAAACTACCCTCTATGTGTATAACACTGACAAACGGGATTCAACAATCACAACAAGCGACATCTCGGTATCAAAGACCCTTGTGGACACCTACATCATCATCCTGAAAAGCGACGCCGTTCTCAGAGACGTAGCTGAGGAAGTTGATTTAGGTTATTCCGCCGAACAGATCCGGAAAATGATAAACGCTAATTCTGTAAATAATACAGAAATTTTTCAGGTAGTTGTCAACAATACTAATCCGGAGCATGCACAGATAATTGCTAACACGCTTGTTGAAATCGGGCCTCCCGAGATTATAAGGGTAGTCCAGGCGGGTTCGGTTGAAGTTATCGACTATGCTGTTCTGCCGACTGAGCCCTCGTCCCCGAGTTTAACACGCAATACTGCTGTTGGTGCATTGCTTGGAGTTGTCCTCTCGGTTATGGCTGTACTGGTATTCGAAATGCTCGATACACGCATCAAGACAGAAGATGATTTGACTGAGCAATTCAATGTACCGGTAATAGGGGTCATCCCGTTTATCGGGGAAACCCAAAAATCGGAGAGAGGCAGGAACGGTAGATGAAACTTAAACTGAGGTTTAGACGTGGACACAAGGTTGTGAGAGGGCCAAAGGAGATGCTTGTACTATCAGAAAGTACCCCTTTCGCAGTAACCGAGGCATATAAAGCTACACGCACCAATCTTATGTTTATGCTTGCAGATAATGAAAAGAAGATTGTTGCTTTCACAAGCCCGAATGTCGCTGAGGGTAAAACTATTACCTGTATCAACACGTCCATCACATTTGCACAGACGGGTTCAAAGATCCTCATTATAGACGCAGATATGCGTAAACCTCGCGTTCACAGCGGGCTTAGTGTTCAATCATCCCCCGGACTCAGCGACCGGTTGGGCGGGTTCTCCGAGGAGGTTTGCATATACGAGACTGCACATGATAATCTGTATGTCATGCCTGCAGGAACGCTGCCCCCAAACCCTGCTGAGCTTCTCGCATCCAAGAGAATGAAGGCGCTGCTTGAAACACTTTCGGAAGAGTTTGATTACATATTCATAGATTGTCCACCAATAGAGCCGGTCACCGACGCCGCTATTCTTTCATCCCTTATATCGGGTATCGTGGTTGTTGCGCGTCACAGCATCGCAACGCGTGAGAGCATCAACTACACGCTTACGGCGCTCGAACAGGCAGGAGCAAATATTTTAGGCTTCATTCTGAATGGTGTTCCGCTCGACCGTAGGCCATACAACTATCGTTACAAAGATTATAACCGAGGATACAGCTACAGTTATGGTTATTATGGTTATGGATATGATAATGAATATGGAGATAGAGATAGAAATAGAGATAGAGAAACAAGTCAATAGGTAAGGATTTAAGGGTGTGGGATTATGTATACTGATTTTCACGCACATATTCTACCCGGCATGGATCATGGAAGCACCAGTACTGAGACAACTCGTAACCAGCTAAGTGCGGCCAAGGAGCTGGGGATCTCTACTATTGTTGCCACCTCTCACTTTTATCCCGACATTCACCGTGTCGGAAGATATTTGGAGAAGAGGGAATTATCTCTGAAAAGACTACAGGATTCTGTAGAGGACCCACCTCATATTATCCCTGGTGCAGAGGTTACTCTAACATATGAACTGCCGTCTCTACCAGACTTGGAGAAGCTCTGTATATCGGATACAGACTATATCCTCATTGAAGTCCCCGAGTATACACAGACAAAATGGATATTTGACGCTCTCTACAAAATATCATCAGTCCGTAAACTACGCCCTGTCATCGCACATATAGACCGCTACGAGGAAAGCATTGCGGAAGAATTGATGGATATGGGATATGCAGTTCAGATCAATGCAGAAGCCCTCATGTCTATCCGGAACAGAAACAAGTGGATCCGCAAGATAGTACAGAAGCGCATCGACCTACTGGGAAGTGATGTGCATAGCGATGCCAAAGAGTACAAGTACTTTTCACGTAGTTTGAAGATTCTGAAAGACCATATTCCCACACTAATGCAGAATGCCGACCGTATTCTGCAAAACAGACCCCTATAGACAGGATGACGCAATCATGAAAAATGGATCGAAGATAGTTACCGCAATTGTTGGATTATTTGCTCTATCCCTGATTCTGTTTTTGTCGGGGCAAAGAAATAATATCTCTGCGCTTATCCACACTCTCCGGCACAGTGAGCAGGACATCACTGAAAAGATTGTTGAAAAGCGCGAAGAGCTTACCGAATCACTTAAGAAATTCATCCCGGATGTGCCAAGAGATTTTACTCCGGAAGAGGAAAGTAAGATTATCAGCGGAGAGCTTGATCCGGAGAGTGCTGTAAAGCAGCTGTTCTTGCCGCCTGACTCTGCGCAGGCTCCTGAAGAGATAAGGTCTCCCGAATCAACCGAATCGGCGACTGCACCATCTCCGCAAGAACCGAACGATGCATCGTCTTCCGCGCAAACGCAGAAGTCCTCTGATGAGGGGAAAGAGTCTCCCGAGACCGTAAGCGTAGCATCTAAAGCAATTAGCGATGCTGTCGCCCAACTTTATGTACATAAGGCGACTTATCTTGCAAAGCTTGGACGAATCGAGCAGAGCGCAATTGAAGAATACAAAGCGCTTCCCGAAAAGGAACGGACAGCCGCAGCAAAAAGAAAAATAGTATTCGCAAAAGTATCCGAAGTAGCAGAGCTAGAGAAGATCTGTGACGCACAGGTGGAGGAACTTCTCCGCCAGCTGGAGAAAACCTTAGTGGAAGAGAAGGAGGACCTTTCGATAATCAAAAAGATTCAATCAGCGTACGAAGGTGAAAAAAGCTTGAAAAAGGCGTATTATCTTAACAAACTGTACGGATAATTAAAAAGCATTGAAAGGAGAACTAGAATGAGAAAGCTATCCAAACTAATTTCTATGGTATTGGCGGTTTCCATGTTACTCTGTCTGGCTCCGTCATTCCAAGTAGTAGCTTATGACTTTCCGGATATGCCGGATGAGGGCTACTGGTCCTACACAGCCTTGAATAACGCAGTTAAGAACGGTCTTCTGCAGGGCACAGACGAGGGCAAGTTGCTTCCAAAGGACTCACTCACAAGAGCACAAATGGCCACCATCCTAGTAAGGGCATTTAGAGCCACCGATAAAGCGGTCAAATTCGACTTTGCAGACGTAGCAGATTGGCAGTGGTTTTCTGATGCACTTTCGGTAGCACACCGTATGGATATTATTAACGGATATCCGGACGGGACCATGAGACCGAATGCAGCCATCACCCGTGAGGAGGCATTTGTAATCCTCGCTAGAGCATTCAATCTCACTGAGGCGGATTCAATCAACGAGACATTCGCTGATACTGATGATGTGTCACCTTGGGCACAGGGCCTTGTCTATGCGATGGTCAACAACGGCTATGTCCACGGCTCCAATGGCAAGATCCAGCCAAAGGGACTCATTACCCGCGAAGAGTTTGCCCAGTTGATGGACAACATGATCAAGCAGTACATATCTGAAAGCGACACATACACCGAAGTTGCCGAAGGCAACGTGATGATCAACGTGGAAGATGTCACACTTAAAGATGTCACCGTAAAAGGCGATCTCATTATCGGTGATGGTGTTGGAAACGGAGATGTTGTTCTTGACGGTGTCAGGGTTGAAGGACGCATTATTGTCCGCGGCGGCGGTGAGAACTCCATTCGCTTACTAAACAACTCGTATGCTGGAGCGATTATCATCAATAAAGATGGAGACGGCAGAGTACGCATATATGCTGAAGACGGCACAGTCTTAGAAAGTGTAGTTGTTGATGACGGCATTGACGGCGTACTGTTAGAGGGCGACTACCCGTCTGTAGACATACAGGGTGCGGAAATTACTGTATATGTCACCAATGCTAATGTAGAAAACGCTCAGGTTAGCGGTGAGGCATCTAAGTTCGTTTTGGCAGAGGGCGCCAATGTAACAAATGTGGTTGCTGCTGCATCAGGTGCTACGATTGAAGTACAGAGCAACGCCACAGTTGGTACACTGACAGTTCAGGAAACTGCTACAGGCGCAACCGTAGAAGTAGCAGGAACTGTAACAAATGCAACTGTTTCTTCTACAGGCGCAACCATTACCGGTTCCGGAAATGTTGGCAGTGTCGAAGTAACTGGTACGGCTTCCGAAGTAAGCATTGAGACTCCAAAGACCAAGATAACAGTTGCACCGACTGCAGGAACTGTAACAGGTGGTGGCGGAACAGTTATTGATCCAGGTAAGACTGTATCCAATAACGAAACAGGTACTGATATTGTTGAAGAGCCAACAACACCTCCTTACACTCCCCCCGTTGAGACTCGTAAAGACCTCTCTATAAGCATCTCAGCCGGCGGATACGATGCCACTGTAGAATATGATTACCTACCTTCAGAAACTGTAAGCTCTGTAATCGGAAATGTCCTTGGTGACCAGGATTTTAATACTCTAATAGAGAATGTAATAGCGAAGGCTATTGCTAAGCTTGAGAGCTCGGAGATTCTCATTGGTGGAGTACCTCAGGATATAGCTGATGAGAATGATTTAGCAGACCTATATGAAGAGTTCTATTCCAAACTGCAATATATAACAGCGA
>JAAYOS010000162.1 GCA_012520195.1 Clostridiales bacterium
AGTCTGGCGAAATATACGTTGTTAGCGGTAGCGGCATCTCATTTGATAGCGACGGATCTGAAGGAGGGGCATTCACTCAGACAATTGACGCTATAACCACGGTGACAGAAAACGGAGAAACCGAAAGTTTCAGCACCTCCGTCAAGATATCAATAGCAGTAAAGAGTGCTCCTGAAAGTCATTCTATACTCGAGTTTGGCGCGGATGGTGTGATGATATCAAACGACGCATATAACCCTGGTGATCTGCCAGACACAATAACACCGCATCATAACTGCGCATATATAATCCTAGAAAGCACGAGTGGCAAAAATGTTACCCGCACTCTGTATCAAAAGGAAGATAGCTTCATTGAGACTTTCTACCCCGGCGATGATTCAATTCTTAGAATACAACAGACCAGTCTAGAATGGATAGATTGAAGTAACAGCAGGGTCTTTGCCAAAGCAAAGACCCTGCTCCTTTTGTTTTTTATCGTCGACTAGAACACTGACCGAAACAGCGGTCATTTTTTGTTAGCTGACAGAAATCAGTTAGCCAAATCTTTGATAGCTCCGTTTACTGTTGGCTTTGTGCCGACAAGTGTGTTGTTTACGTTGGCGGTAACTTCAAAGTCTTGATTTAGTGTACCCGTGAACACCAATACATTTGTACCTACACCGCCCACATACCTCCAGCTGCTTACAGGCACTCCGCTGATAGCGTTGAGAGTTACATTTGAAGCGGATCCGATTACCTCGTTGAACTCGACGGCAATTGTCACACTTTCGCCCGCTTTATACTGACCGTATGCCATGGGTGCAACTCGTTGAGCGATTGGTTCGACTGTATCGAGAACTTTTACAAAGGCTTCAGTCTTTCTAACCTCCCATTTGTCTTGCCCTTTGCCATCAGCACTAAATTGTATGATAAATGAATCTCCTATGCCAAGTTTTATATAGTCCTCTTTACCGTCATTGTAGAAATCCATCATGTTTTTGGAGAATGAGGTCCTCAACATATCACCTTGATCTCCCATCATAGGTAACTTTAGTACTCTACCCCAGTGTGAAGCGACCTCTCCCCTCTTGAGTTCGATTGCCCATAATCCATAGCTAAAGATTTTTGTGTGTTGTATATACACTAGTTGGTAACCGTCATTGATTTCTCTAGCTTCCATTTCCAGACGAAGGAGGTATTGGTTTGAAGAAGACTGAAGATATCGCTGGTGTCTCTCCTCCATTCCTATCACATTGTACTCAGTACTAATTGATAGACTTCTATTTTCATTAAAATCCTTATCAGTGACAGTGAAAGCTGTTTGGTTTATCACCTTGGAGTACTCGTTCGTGTAGAAGGAGCTGCTTAATTTATAGTCAGCGCTCTGTTGGAGCGTGCGGCGAACACTGTGACTGCTTCCTAAAGTACCCGTACAGTTTCCAACTGTGCTAACTACCTTGTAAAGCTCAACATCATAGTAGCGGCTTGTCCCGTCTGTGAAGCTGTTTACGATACTATCACCAATGTGGCTTTCCTGCTTAACCTCAAAAGTCTTGGATGTGTCGTACTGATTGAATAACAGGAATACATCCTCGCCTCCCACATGAGTAAAGTGGATGCGCTCAGCTGTACCTCCGATGGCCGTTCCGTTTACGGTGCGGTAATAGACATGTTGCGGATCGGAAGTAGCTACAGCTCCTTCGGGGATCGTACGTGTTACAGTGAAGATTACGTCTAAGCCTGAACCGTTGACTTTTTGGCCGGTCGCAGCAAGAGTGAAGACACCTCCATGTGCCCACTTAGCAGTCAAATCGATATTGCCTATGCTACCCCTGGGGATTGACGTAACATGTACTTCACCGTTATACCAGCCGAGGAACTCATAGCCGGTATTGATACCAGATGGTTCTTTCAACAAGATATCTGGGGTCTCGATAGTATAGGTAGTCGGGTTATTAGCCTTCGATGCACCAGAACCCAAAGCATACGAAATGGTATATATGACCGGCTCCCACTGTGCATATAGCGTCATACTTCCTGAAGCGAGTAGATTCTTAACTACCTGACCATTTGTGTAGATCACTCCTCTATTCGGAGCCACGCCCCAGCCCTTAAACTCGTAACCTGGGTTTGTGAATTTGTTGCTAGAAAGCGCCTGCGCTGTATCATACGTGAAAAACTGTGCTGTCATGTTGCCGCCGGCATTGTTCGACTCCGTTCCGTCATCAAAGTTGATACCGTAGGTGTTTGCATCCCACTTGGAATAGAAGGTTTTCACACCGGCACTGCCAGATTCGATAGCTATTCCCCTTACTTTTGACTCTTCAGAGAGAGCTTCATCGGTATACCAGCCCACAAATGTGTACCCTGTCTTGGGACCTGGATCTAACAGTGTGACGGTCTCGCTTTCGATGTTGTAGCTCGACGGATTGGGGTTTGGAACTCCCTCTACACCGATATAGGTGATGGTGTATTCAGTAGGTTCCCACAGTGCTTTCAGATTTAGATTCTCCGTAAGTATAATCGGGAAGCTCACTTTGATTGCACCGTTCATCCATCCGGCGAAGTCATAGCCGTATTTTGTCGGGTCTGCGGGTTTGTCAACTTCTGTGTCATATAGCTGTGTAATTGCTTCAACTGAGGTCCCATCAACACTATTGAATGTGACGGTATAGCTGTTGATACTCCATTGGGCATATAGAGTAATCTCATCGCCATGGTTCTCAGATAGGTTGATCACAACCTCTTCGTCTTCATAATGTGTGCCATTCCCATCTGGTTCTGTGTTCCATCCTGCGAAAGAGTGGCCAACTTTGGTGAAGACCCCCTGAACCAAGGCCAAGCCTTGACCAAATGTGTGCATTTGCTCAGACATGATGCCGTCTCCACCGTTTGCGTCAAATCGTACACTGTATGTATTTGGAGTCCACTGTGCATATAGAGTTGTATCTGCAGCAATCTTAACAACCGTGGAGGATGTGATTCTCTCTCCCCCATTAGGTGCTGTATACCAGCCATTGAAATGATGGCCCCTCTTTGTACCGATTCCTTCGGGCAGATCGGTATACATGCTGTCGTAGGTCACATTGATTATACTTGGAGCAGTGCCCTCAGCGCCGTTTAGGTCAAAGTCGACACTGTAACTCTTAGCTTCCCATTGAGCATAGAGAGTAGTGTTTTTAGTGATTGTGACAGGGTCACCTGCACTCACCTGTTCACCACCTACTGCTGCAGTAAACCATCCAACAAATTCGTATCCGACGCGGCTACTATCAGGCAGAGCCGGATAGACACTGTCATAAGTTGCAGTCACGGCTGAAACGTCTTTTCCGCCATTTCCGTTAAGGGTGACTGTGTAGTTCGCAGCCGTCCACAGGGCAGTATAGTTAAGGTAGTAATTGGGCATGACACTCACCAACGGCATATCCCACCCGGAGAATTCATAGCCCGTTCGTGCTGCAGGGGGGGCGACGATCGGTTGTCCATATCGATAGTATTGGATGTGTTCTTCACCGTTAATATTCCATGTGACGCTATTGGTGTTGCGGTCATAATATACCTCCACCACAGCTGTGCCATCACCATCTATGTTGACCTGTTCAATTTCTTTCGCAGTAAATCCTTCATTGGTATTTGCTTCTACAACGGTGATGGTGTCAGTCTGGCCATACCGCGTCTCTACGCTAACCACAGTATACTCGTCATCAAATATATTCTGATGAAGATGCTTTACGGTATATTGAGTTGCATCGTCAGCGACCCAGGCTGCTATTAGCGTATGGTCATAAGGTACACTCACAATGGTTGTCTCGCTTATGGTTTTTCCAGAAGCATCCACCCAACGTTCAAACTTATATCCGGTGTATTCGGGTATAGGAAGTGCACCATACGTGCTGTCATAGGTAACATCAAAGGGTGTCAGTGGTTCACCGTCACCACCATTCATGTCAAAGGAAACAACATAGGTGTTAGGAATAAATCTTGCTGTAATGTTTAGATCGCCAGCAGGCATTGATTCAGGGACGTTTATCCAATCCAAGAATCTATAGCCTGTCTTTACTGGTGTACCATCAGGTACGCTAATTTCTGCACCATAAGTCACATTGGAGACGGCATAGGTATTGTTATCTGCAGCCCATGTGATGTTATAGTTATTCCTGTTATAGTAGATGAATACTTCTGTGCTGCCGTCAGCTAAGATCTCATCCTGAATAACGCTCTGTGCAGTGAAGCCCTCATATATTTTGGGAGATGCTGCAGTCGGTGCTCCAGTGGTACCAAATCGCCGCTCGGTCACCACTAGTCCGCCCTCGGTAGAATAGCTTCCGTCGAGGTTTGCACGGATATGCTTAACCGTATACGGTGTATCAGTTGCAGGTTTCCATACGGCTGCATATGTCTTTTCACTGGTACCCATTATGGTTTGCTCCGCAAACCCAGTCCAACGGTCAAATACATAACCCTGTTTTGTCGGTTCTTCTACAGGACTAAGTATGATTGAACCATACTTAACTTGAACTGTGTCGATAACATCATCCACCACCCAGTTGACAGGGTAGCTGTTTCTGCTGTATCTAATCTCTACCACTGAAGAGCCGTCAGGTTTTATCTGTGTCTGAGCAAAGTCTTGTACGGTGAATCCCTCATAGGATTTTGCCTCGGCTGAGGTTTCTTGTCCAGTCGTGCCGGTCATATCATCATACTCGACAAGTGTCCCACTGTCAGGATAACTGTCATCTAGTGACTGCCTGATATGCTTGACCCTGTAAGCAATACCGCTCGCTGCCTCCCACACTGCAGAAAAGACCAGGTCTGTAGTTCCCACAGTTGCAGGTATCTCATCGGACCAGCTACTGAAGATATATCCCAAACGCTTAACCACCGGAGCTTTAATTTCAGCTTCGGAGTACAGGGTGTATACGATATCAGCATCGCCATTTTCAGGTCTAAAGGTTACGCTGTACTGCTCTCTCTTGTAATTTACCTTAATAACTGTTTTTCCGTCACCAGTTATAGTTACACTATCCTTTGGCTCACCGTTCACAGTGATATTGCGGAAAGATGTCACTCCATCCATTGCATAGAAACTATCCAAACGCAGCTTGCTCGCTTCAATCACTTCACCAGTCGCACCTGTGCGATACTCCATATCCTGTAGTACATATCTGCCGTCGGGCTGCTGGACATAATACTCAACCCGATATTCGGTGGAAATATCCTTTTCCCAAACTGCAGTATATGTTAGATCCTGATCCCCCATGTAGGGGCTGACGACATCGTTCCAACCTTTGAAGATGAAGCCTTTTGCACCAAACTGGGGTGCAGAGATCGTGGATCCATACTGTAGGCGGGTCACTACAGGTTCACCGCCAACTTCACCTGGCTCAAATGTTACGGTATAAGTCTGGCGATCATAGTAGTATCTCAGTACGGAAGAACCGTCTGCCTTGATAACTAATGTTTCTGTATCAGGAGTTATAAATCCCGTGTAGGACTTGGTAAGCGGAGTAACCGTACTGTCGGTAGTTCCCTTCAGAACTTCGCTTTCAACCAGTTCATACTCACTTGTTCCAAGCTTCTGTATGTAGTGTTCTACTCTGTACATGGTATCTGTTGCAGGTACCCATGAAGCGTAGATGTTGACATCAGTATTTGGCATGGTCATCGGGAATACATATGGAACTGTCAGTCTCTCATCGCTGTACCAGCCTGCAAAGTTATAGCCTGCCTTGGTCGGATTATTGGGAGCTTTAAGCGCCTCCTCATACTTCTTAACTATGATTGGTACATAACTACCTCCGTTGGTGTACGGGACAATTACATATCCATCTCGCAAGTTATCCCAGTGGAGTTTAACAGTGCGTCGAATCGGTACCGAGCTGAACTCCATCGGCCTGCTTTTCCATGTGATGATCATCTCACCATCCTGCTTTGGCTGGTCGCCGGGTGTTACTGTGATGGTGTTGGTGTAGGGATCATAAGAGAACGCGGGGTTAGTCATCTCAATTGAAAAGTACTTCTCATCGTCCCGTTCATTGTTGCTGACATTTTTTCCTCTAGTTAACTCAGCATCGTAGTTTGCAACAAATAGGACCCTGTTTCCGTTTTTATCCTCGTCCATACCCTCTTTCAGATCCAGATAGGCCATATCGAAGAGGCTGTCGGGTATCTGAGTAGATGTGATATAGGCCTTTAGGTTAATGTTCGGTACATCCTTCTGCTTGTATGCAAAGTCACGCACATTGTCTTGGTCACCTGCCCGTAGCAAAGGCCACTCCTTCTCATATAAGCTGTACTCATATGAGTATCTGCCTTTTAGGGCCTGAGCCTCAAATGTGATGCTTAGATAGATTCCAAACTCCAGATAGATAGCACCTGAATAAGAGCTACTTCTTCCCTGTGATGCGGTATATTTAAGCTGGTAGTAGAAGTAACCCCACACACGTACATATGCTCCCGCCTCGGCAGCAAAACCGACACTGGCTATTTTGGTGGATATTAGTCCTACACTTATGCCTGCTTTAATACCTGCACGCAGGCCCATGGTGCCCATTACATAGAACTCAAACTCCCAGTGCTCCTCCACTAGGTCAATTACATCGCTTTTGACTTTATTGGAAAATACCTGAATAGTATAGACATAGCGTTTAGCATTCTCATACCAGAAGTCCATGCCCAGTGAGATGTTAAGGTTGGCCTGGATTACAAACTTAACCTCAATATTTATGGCAACAACCAGTAGGATCCTGAAGTCGTTGTCAAACAGCACCTTTTCGACTAAAGTCACCCAGTCAGTCTCATTCTGCAGCATGTCGGAATACTTTTCCTCCAAGCTGTCGCTCAAAGTGCTCTTGCCATCGCCGATATATTTATCCTTCTGGTCCATCAGATCCTTGATCTGCTTACCAATTTTCTCAACAGACTCGTTCTTTGTGCCAAAGCCTTCCTCATCGGTCTCAATAGTTGCGATGGTGGCCTCGATACCGATACCTGTATATTCATATAGCTCAACATATGCGGTTACTTCGTATTCGGCTATATACGGAAATATACCCCACCATTTCCATATAGCATCTCCATCCACTCCTATGTCGATGCGTACTTCCTGTTCAAAAGAACCTACGATCTCGATTTCAATGGTTACATCGTCATTGCATTCAATGGTTACCTTAATGCCAACATCGAGTGTAAGCCGCAAGCCATTAACACCCTTAAAGTGGACAAGGTCTGTGCTTAGTGTAGCCTGCAGTTTACTGACCTCAACCTCTGCTTTAACACCACCCATTTTTCGAATAGTTTCCTGGGTAATGCTTTTGCCGTTCATGGTCATCTCGACAGCGGTCAGCTCATACTCATCGCTGAGGGTAGTGAAGGAATCGGTCTCCAGCGCAAGTGCGGCCAGGTACATACCCGCTTCCTCTGCAAAACCGCTGTCACGGGCCTGCTTCTCGACATTCTCTTCAAGAGCTTGCCTGTCAACACCTTCAAGCAGCTCATCGCTTGAGATGTTTTCTTTCTTATACGCGGCCATAGATTCCTGTACCTCGGACAGACCAACGGCTTCGTAGGTTATTATGTAATTGCCCTTTGATTCTTCTACCGATGTGATTCTTGCATACCCCAGAATAACGCCGCCTTCAGAGAGCGTGCCGTCATCCATCAGCGTTCCAGAATAGAAGGAAATAAAGTCGCCCACATCAATAGTAGTCCTTGAGTCCAGACCGGCAAGGGCAAAGTGGTCGTCTGTGTATGTCATGACGGACACAGGTACGGTGATAGCACTATTGTCAGCACTCCCGTCTGTGTCGGCCTCAACGCTCACCGGTAAAATGTCGGGTGTGAACAGGACATTTTCAGCGGAGGCGGTCTTGTATGTATAGTAGCTGCCATCTGCACTGGTTATCTCCACGAAAGCTGTGTCTTCATCGTTTGTGACAGCGTCCATGGACGGCGGAGTATTGCCCTCGTATATTGTAATGGTATCTCCAACAGCAAGAGTTCCTTTACTGTAAGTAAAGCTTCCAGTGCTAATGCCATTTTCTGCAGGTGCACCATCTGTACCAACCGTTATTACCGGTATTGAGATGGAGGAAACTTTTGCTCCATTGACAGTCAGGTTGGAAATATCCGAAAGGGGAATCTGTCTCATATTTGTGTTCAGGGAGGCGTTAACTATCTCCTCACGCCTGATGGTAAACACATATTCACGTGTGCTCTCATCCTGCCCAACAAAGAAAAGATCTTTGTCTTCCAGTATTATCTTGTATGCAGAGCCCTCCACAAAACCGGGCTGCTGGGCACCCTGCTCTCCCAGATAGTTTACACCCGAGATGATGAATGTGCTGCCGCTGCGTTTGACACTAAACCATTCTTTATTCTCATTTGAGCTAAGGTTTTTCAGTGTTACTTTTTCCTTGAACTCATCTATAGTCATTCCAGCAGGCGCGGTCACCACAACAGTGAAGTTCTTGTCAGCGTCTACTAAGCTGGCCACCGGAGCTTCGAACTCTTCATTAAGTGGTGCCATCTCCTCATATTTTGCATAGAGAACAGTACTCGCCTGGGCAGTATCGGTGTCTGAAACCAATTGAGTTAGCTGCTCATCGTAGCACCATCCTACAAAAATGGCATTTTCCTTATAGGGGGTGGGCAGATTATTAAGCCTGCTCCCCTTGCGAATGCTACGGTCTGATATACTAGTACCGTCATTAGTCTCAAACTTAAAGGTATAATATGTAAATCTGATATTTTGATCGGATTTGTCGTCCTCATCTAACCTTTTTCTGACGCGTTCAGAAGGAACCCCGGGCTCTTTGTACCAAACATCAACTGCTTCATCGACACGCTTGCATAACGTAGCGGCCTGCGCACGGGTTGCATTTCCCTTTGGGTTGAAACTGATACCATCACCAGCAAGTAGGCCAGTCTTCCACAGCTTCAAAACAGCTTCCTTCGCATAATCGGATACCTGATCAATATCATCGGGGGTTGTCGTAATATCAGCTTCGGTATCGAAATCCACTCCGAATAATTCAAAGTAGCGCACAAAGAAAGTCGCCATCTGTTCACGATTGATAAGCGCGTTTGGAGAGAACTTGCCGTCACCCGTACCTCCGGTGATTCCGTACTTTGCAGCCCATGTAACATAAGGCGCATAGTATGCTGAGTAGCTAACGTCGGTAAAAGGCGTTTCTCCGGTATACTCGTCTACATCGATGCCAGCCATTCGGCCAAGCACCGTAACGAACATCCCACGAGTCATTGTACCGTCCGGTGAAAACTCTGTTTCGGATGTTCCGTTGAAAATCTCGTTTTCGTAAACATGTCGAACCGCATCATAGTACCAATCATTGATGTCGACATCTGCAAATGGGCTTATCTCATCTACAGTTTGCAGCGCATCGATCGCCTGAGCTGGAATCATTGCTGTTACCATTACAACTGCCAGCAACAGACTAACAAGTCTCCTCCTCATACACGTTACCTCTTTCAAATGGGTTTTTGCCGGGCTGTCCAATCAAACACAATTGATACGTCTCCCGATTTTTACATATTAAATATAAATAATAATTTTGCAAAAAACCGTCCGCAGCGCGAATGGTAGTTTTCAGGGAGTGAATTGCAAAAAATAATCAAAAATAGTCACGACAGATTGCATCGAAAAGGATCGAAAAGAATCGAAACGCATTCTAGAAAGGGAAACATGTCGAAACGCACATAAAAAAGAAATCGGAACCCTCTCATTGTAGAGAGTTCCGATTTCACATAGATGCTGCATATTAATCTGCGTCTTCGTCTAGAGTCTCAAGCAAAAAGCTCACTGGACGAAAACCATCATTGCAGGAAATCATAGCCGACCTTTTATTCTTCATCCAGCCGTCATAAATGTTTTCGCCGCCGTAGGCAAGGGTCATAACAAAGGCAGACATGCTCTCCCAGGCACTGTCACACATACCTTTAGGCTTTTCCCAACCATTAGCAACAAAAACTTGACCCACCACCATATCGCAAGCGTGCTCTATGGGGTTTTCATATTTATCTATCAGGTCTTGATAGACTGTTTGCTTCATCACCGTTATTCTTACCTTTTTCATGTTGGCTGTACCCACCCTAACATTTTTTTGAGCCTGCAACGCGTACCATCCTTAGTTATAGCGTTCACACTCTATGTGTGGAATAGTAGCTTTTTAGCATTCTCGATGTATATCATTTTCCGATCTTCATCAGTAAGTAGTTGCGTGTTGTCGATAATACTTCCATGATTTAGCGCATCTTCCAGCGAAGGATAAGGAAAATCAATACCGTACACGAGTCGCTCTACTCCGACAATATCCAACAGCGCACGCAGTTGAACTGGCACCGGTGATCCGGCAAGATCGAAATACATGCGTTTCATGTTCCCTTCGATATCCAGTGCTGCGCCAGCCCCGGAGGACAACCGCCCTGTCATTGTTGAAAAGCAACCGCCAGCGTGGGGCATTACAAAACGGATATTTGGAAAACGTTTGAATATGTTCCTGTAGACCATATTTAGTATGGCACGAGCCGAATCAACGAAAAATTCAAAAAGCGGAATTGGCAAGTCTTCATTCACATCTTTTGGGTAGGCGGATGGAGATGTCGGATGAAGTGTCACCAAAGCGCCGTATTGATCCAATACCTCAAACACAGTATCTAGTGCTGGGTTACCCAAATATACGCCATTAGCATGTGTCGGAAGACCAAATCCCTTTACCTTTAGTTCTTTCATACAGTAGTGTATTTCATTGATGCTAGATTCAGTATCTGGTAGGGGTAATGCAGCAAGAATCCCTATGCGATCCGAATGGGCAGCTGATATTCCTGCTCCTTCTTCGTTGCACCTTCTCACCGCTTCAGGCAACTCATCGGAATCTACAAAACTAAAAAAGGGGGATGTGATAGATAAGCAGGTGTAGATTATATTTGCGGCCTCCATATCCGAAAGGTGCTTTGATAGGCTCCATTTGGGCACATACACATTATCGGGGTTTGTAATACCATACTTTTGAAGTAGCTGATAGTATGCGTCCGGAAAGTAGTGTGAGTGCATATCGATTCTCTCAATAGGTTTCACTTTGTTCATCCCTTTCATTTTATTCAGTTTATTTAAATCAGAGCAGCAATCGTATCAATTGCTGCTCTTACTTATTTATCTCATTATCTTCCCAAGTCAATAATGTTTTGGATTAGAACCTTGCACCTTCCACACTCTTCGCCTGTCTCTTCGTCTACTCCTGTTCCAGCACCTGTTACCTCGCCAACTTTTTCGACAGTATCTGCACCGTTCTTTACTGCGTCTACTACTGTTTTAAGAGATACATTCTTGCAGCCGCAAACAGAGGATAGTATACCGTCTAGTTCGCTTTTACATCCTTCACACTCTGCGCATACTCCTGCAAGTTCAACTACCTCATCAACTGTCCTTGCGCCAGCAACCATAGCTTTTCTAATTGATAGATAATCAACATCATTCGTTGTGCATATTATTCTATTTTGTGCCACTACATTTTGCCTCCTTCATTTTCAGCACTAAGACATAATAATATTATATTCTCTCGGGTTACCTCAATTTATGACCAGTGCTTATATTAGCTCCTCTCCTACTTATATAATCTATAACAGCATACTTGTCAATATCAATCTCTTTAGCTATAGCAGAATAGGAAATGTTTTAATACTATTTCTAGTATATACTATAACTACCGTACGGGAGGAGGAAAGCGATGCATTACCCCGAAGTTATAAATTCAGCGCTTGATTTTATCGAACAGAATCTAAAGACAACTATCACTGCTGAAGAGTTGGCCCAAATGGCGAACTATTCAACCTATCATTACTACCGTTTATTTTCATCTGTCGTGGGGTCTTCGATTGCCAACTACATTTTGAAACGGCGTCTTGACCACGCACTTGCTGAGATTGCGGATGGACGAAAAGCTATTGAAGTCGTGCTTGAGTATGGCTTTGATACCTATGCCGGGTTTTACAAGGCATTCGTAAAAATGTATGGCTGTTCTCCTCGAAAATACCTCAGCATTTACAATGAACATATACCGAAAAGGCCGGAGGTGGCAAATATGTATACCGAGAGAGAGCTGCGAAACATCTTGGATAATTGGGATATCGAAAAAGGCCTTCCCATACATGATATCTATATCAATGGTGGTTCAAAGGTATCTAGGAATGTTTGGATGGTGGGAAGCGACTATATTTTGAAATCAGATTCCCGCGAGAAAATCGTGAAAAACCTAAAAATATCTAGAGCGCTTCATAATCAGGGTTTTGACTCTTCACTACCAGTCCTAACAAAGACAGGGAGTGAGTACTTGGAAGGCAAAGAACTTTTTGTCCTTACACACGGACTAAAGGGCAATCCGCTACCTAAGTCAGATAGATTTGGGGAGAACCGTGTCAAGTTCGGTGAACAGTATGGCAGAAGTATCGCAAAACTACACAAGGCACTTAAGGCTGTACAGAGTGATATTTTGCCAGACGAGGTGGATCTACATAAAAATATAGCAGATTGGGCACTACCGAGCCTTAGGCGACAAAATATCCAGTGGAGTATGGGTCTCGCTGAAAGCTTCTTTAGCAATTTTATCAAAGAGTTTGGAGAGCTATACGATATATTGCCGAAGCAACTCATTCACAGAGACCCAAACCCGAGCAATATCCTATTTGATGATGGAAAAGTAAGTGGATTTATAGATTTTGATCTGAGTGAGATCAATATCCGTTTGTGGGATGTCTGCTACTGCGCAACTGGAATCCTTTCAGAATGCAGTGACAAATCAGCCGAGTCATATGAGAAATGGCTAGACTTACTTGGCGGAATTCTCAATGGTTATGACCTTGAGGGAAAATTGACTTCAGAAGAAAAGCAGGCTGTGTATTATGTCATTTGCTCCATTCAAATGATTTGCATTGCCTATTTCGAAAGCCATGACGCCTACAAGGAACTTGCAAAAACGAACAGGCAAATGCTGCAGTTCATAGTCCATAATGAAGAGAAAATCAAGAATCTCCTCTAATAATTAACCTCTATCGATCATCTTGCTGCTATTAACCTCCTCTACCACCACAGATTATTTCCCCAGCTATTAATATTAATCTCCACTATCATAGTCCACCTTTTAGCTTCCTCCAGCCACTTTTCCATCTATTACCATTAACATTCTGAGCTCCCTCTTCGTTATATATATGGATGCCCAAGAACAGCGCGCTGAATACCTTGCACGTTGCACCATTTCACCGTTTCCTTTATATGAGCCTTCGTTTTGTAAGTTGTTGCATCAGCGAACTCAGTATATTGCGTATGATTAGTGAGTTTAATCCTAAAGGGTTGAACCGCCGCGGGTTTAGGTATCATATAGTTCCGGGTAGGGATAATAAGGATAGGGATTAAATAGTTGTAAGTTGTGGAATTGTATTCGAGTAGGAGGGAATACATTGTTAAATGGATTTCATGAGTTTGAGAAGCGCGACAGAGCAATTTATGATGGTCTTAGAGAATTCTGTCTTGTTGAAAAAACGAACGAGGAACACTTAAGAGCAGTTCTCAAAGAGAAGAAAATATCTAGAAGGCCTGTAGGTCCACAGATATTGCTAGCCATCTACATTGCTTGCATAGAGTATCTTGAAAAAATCCGATGATTATCGGTACGCAATTTGCTAGGAACTTCTTGCAACCGCTCGGTAATTACCAGCACATAATTAGAACAGAGCATGGAGGCACAAGATGAGTACCTGCACATAATTGCATAAAGCCTCCTGATAATACCCGGGAAATATCAGTACACCTGATATAGCGCTTCTAAAAATACCCGGGAAATATCAACACATATTAGCATCACTTGAAACATGCCCTCGACATGTTCCCACAGGGAATTTATCGAGGGCACTTCTCATCAAAGGAGCACTTCTCGATTTAGGGCACTTCTCGATTTAGGGCACTTCTCGATTTAGGGCACTTCTCGATTTAGGGCACTTCTCGATTTAGGGCACTTCTCGATAAAGGTAGGACGGTTTGCCTGTATTTCAGTTACGTCCAGGATACTTCTCGTTAATAGGGGTACTTCTCACTAAGGGGGGCTTCTCGTTAAGGGAGCTTCTCGCTAAGGGGGGGCTTCTCG
>JAAYOS010000022.1 GCA_012520195.1 Clostridiales bacterium
CACTGTACTTCTTTACTGTCCAAATACCACACGTTGAATTACTGTGACCATTTCAGCGCGCGTAATAGGATCTTTCGGTCTTAGTCGACCTTCCCATCCCTGCATGATTCCTAACTCTACTGCCTGCGCCATTGGCTCGAGAGCCCATGAACTTATATCATCACTGTCTATAAATGGACTCAAAACATCGGATTCCAACACATCGGGTATTTCAACATCCAGTAGTGCAAGCAATCTGATAATAGTTGCGGCTGCCTGTTCCCTAGTAATATTCTCTTCAGCCCTAAATGTGCCGTCAGGATAGCCGACCATCAGTCCAAGGCCACAGATACAGTCAAGATGCTCTGCGAACCAATCCTCGCCACGAGATACATCTGAGAAAATGGCTGCGGGATAATCATCAATTGCATATCCCATTAGCTTCAGTGTCTGGCTAAGGAATGATAGCATCTCAGACCGCAATACATTGTTGTCTGGTCGGAAACTGTCGTCCGGATATCCCCTGCAAATGTGTCTGGCTGCCATACGCAAGATATCCATCTCTCCCCAGTGGTCTGCGATATCGCTGAATCCTCCAGTGTAATACGTCAGCCAATAGTAGTTATGTTGACACATCTGTAGTTCGATTGTGCCAGCTTCGAGATTGACGTTGCCGCCTACAAACACCCATTCACTACCATCGTAACAATAGAACTGGAGAAGCATGGGATCTTCGATGTCCTCAAAATCTTCAATAGGGATGGAAAGAGTAGCGTGTGCAGATGTTGAAATAGTAAGCAGTTCTCCAACTGGTATTAGATAGTCGGGAAGCTCGGATAGCTCAGATGAATCGAATTCTTCCTCGGGTACGCCTATAAGTATACCGCCATCAATTTCATCCACCAGCATCTGCTCTGCCTGTTCATGATCAATTCGCAGATTACAGGAGGGTAGCTCAATTTCCAAGGTCCACCCCCTATCAGCCAACAGGCGCAGAGCCGCTTCTGTAATGAATATTCCCTGCTGAATATCTTCCTCATCAACAACAATTATCTGCCTCTCCTCCTGGATATCCTCTTTATCAACTATAAGCTGTCGAGGCTCCGTCTCTGTCGATGCTGGGGGAGGAGGAGGCGGTGGTGGAGGTGTTGGCACTTTTTCGGTTGTGAAGCTAAGGACAAACGCTGCTTGAGGATTGCCCAGACTATCCGTTACAACACCAACAGGTAGGGTCAAGACATAAGTAGTGTTGTATTGTAGCTTGGACTCCGGAATAATTGTTAATGTGCTCTCACCCAATAGCACTGTTGCATCTACATCATTGCCTGCTGCATCGGCAAATGACAGGAGCCCAAATGCATCACCCTCTAGCACAGTGTCATCGAAAATAACAACGATTTGCTCTTCGATAGAAACATCTGTTTCATCTTCACCCGGAGATGTTGACAGAACAGCGGGAGGGATATCATCCGGGGCTTCATCAGTAGTAAAGCTGAGCAGCGCTTCCCCTTCAAATAGGTTTCCAAACAGGTCAGAGACAGCGCCTTCCGGTATTACTAGTTGAATCTGAGAGAGTCCTGGCAATTTTTCGTCAGGAGTAATAATAAGTGTTTTTCCTGAAATCTCTTTAGTGAACTCGACTGCTACACTGAGTTCATCTTCAACTACGAAAATTCTGATACCGTCATAGTTTTCACCTGGTTGTATGCTCTCATCAAACACAATGAATATTTGGTCGCTTACATTAATGTTTTCTGCTCCATCAGTTGGATATGTGTCTTCTATTACTGGTGGTATCTTTTCTCTTGCCTCTTCTGTAGTGAAGGATAGTGTGCACCCATCATCAGGATTATTTCCCGCGAGATCCTGTACGGCATTTTGCGGAAGCGTAACGGTGATTTCAGAGTCATACGGCAAATCAGACACCGGAGTAAGAATAAGGACGCTGTTCTGAATCGAGTATGTAAATTCAATTGCATCTTCACCCGAGATGATGCTGATTGCATCAAATCCGAGATCACGTTTTATACTCTCATTAAACATGAACATAATTGGTGCACTGACGCGAACATCATCGATCCCCTCACCAGGCACAGTTGATGTTAAACCCGGAGGAGTCGTGTCCGGTGGTCCCATTGTCGCAAACGTCATTTCAAACTGAACATCCATGGCATTACCAACAATGTCAGTTATGGCTCCTACCGGAATTACCAGCCTGCACACCGCATTATACGGCAGATCCTGTTCGGACTCGATAACCAGAATATCTCCCTTAACAGTAACCGATACATCTACATTTATACTATCTGCCATTAGCTCAATATCAGCAAAACTCTCGCCTTGTTTAATCGATTCGTCAAAAACGACATAGAGGCTTGCACCTGTATTGACACCCGCAGCTTCATTAACGGGGTTTACAGCATAGATTTGTGGAGGAGTTGTATCCGGACTGTCTCCAGTTTCAAATTGAATCGTCAAATCATCCTGTGATTGATTGCCAAAGATGTCTGCAACAGCTTGTGAGGGTATCGACACACGATAAGCTACGTTGTAGTCCAATTCTGATACCGGAGTGAGTGTCAGGAAGCTGCCTTCTACTTGTGAAGTATATGAAACAGGTATCGGTTCGCCCTCACTTGGGACCGCTTCAAAAACAATGTCTTCGTAGGCACTTCCTGGTCCTATTAGCTCGTCATACTCGATAATCACTGCTACTGAACCGCATACGCCTAGTGCTTTGTCAGATGGTGAATACCTTACAATGCCAGGCGCTATAATATCTGGTCCGGAGACTGTGGTAAAGCTATAACTGTAATCGCTATCGAGCTGAATGCCGGCCAAATCCTCGCAGGCATCACTAAAAACTGTCAGTGTATATGTTTTTCCATACTCCAGCTCAACTAACGGCCTAATTGTAAGGAGGCTACCGTTGATCTGCTTAACGCAAGGAATCTCACCGCCATCCGATTCGCGTGTAATCTTAATATCGGAGAATGTCGTGCTCTCCCTGACAATTTCACTGAAGAGGAAGTTAAGTGCTGGAATCAGCGACACATCCACTGTCCCGTCTGAGGGATATGTATCAATGATCTCAGGTGGCTCTACATCGATGCTATATTCTGTAGTAAAGCTGATGGTGATAAGATCGTTTGGATTTCCAGCCAGATCCTTAACAGTGTTCTCGGGTAGTATCACTTCACATACCGAGTCATAGGGAAGCAGTTCACCCGGTGTAATAGTTAGTGTTTTCCATACAACCTCTGCTGTAAATGGGATGTCAGCATCGCCGACTCGAAGCTGTAAATCTAGAAATGCATCCGATTCCAGAACAGTCTCACTAAACCTCAAATGGATTTGTGCACCAACAGAGACACCCTCCATATCAGCTGGTGGGCTGGCGTTCTCAATCAAAGGTGGTATGGAGTCAGGCTCGGAAGAGGTAGAGAATCGGAAGGAATATGGAGCACAATCATTACCCGCCCTGTCGGTGACAGCACCGGCAGGCAAGGTCACTATGTATGTCTCATTAAAGTCCAGCGAATCTTGCGGTTCTATTATCAACTCGTCTTTGAAAATTCTCGTAACTATTTCTGCAGTTGAATCCTCTGTAGTAAGTGTAATAGCTTCAAATTGTGCACCAGCTATTATCTCCTCGTCAAAGCTTATGGTAATGGACGAGTTGATCGAAACGCCGGGTTCATAAGGCATTGGCAAACAGCGCTCAATTATAGGTGGTTCATCGTCGATGAGCTTCTCAAAGCTGAGGGTCCGTGATGCTAAAAACCCATTGTCGCATGTTATCTTAAGCAGATGAGATCCAACCCCGAGTGATGTAATTGGTACTGAAATCTCATACTCCTCTTTTACCGAATCATATAAGACCGTCTTTTCGGTGACGTCCGAGTCATCAAGCTTTAGCTCGAACTCATCCTCGAGGTCCGCAACAGAGTCACCAACCTCGTTTCGCACTATAATGGTCGCAGTACAGCTGCTGTCGGTATCGTAGTAAACAGGCTGCGAAAGCAGAGCTGTCATGGTAATACCGTGCACCTGGAAGCTTATCTGTTCACTTGCTGCTGCAACACCTCCGGAGTAAACGGTTATCTCAGCATCCTTGAATCCGGGGGCAATCCCCACTGTTGACATAGTTAACTCAACATTGTTTGCTCCAGGAACAAGGTCCAGATCGATTTCGCTATAATATAGAGGATTTCCACCGTAATCCTTCACTGTCAAAGCGACCGTAACCGGGCCGTCTGCAGCACTGTTAATGTTAACTGTAACAGGTACCTCTTCCATCCCACTTTCTACAGGATTTCCTCCAAAGATTTGCACATCTCCAATATCAATTCCTAAGTCGGGCTCAGTGTAGCTGACAAAAAACTCAAGATGGTTGTACAGCGTGGCTTCCCGTTTTGCATTGTTGTACTGCATAGGTGTAATGTTGACGCGCAACTCAGTTCCCTCTTCTGTTTCAGCGGAAGTCCACCAATACAGCTTTTCGGGATAGGTTTCGGGGGGGGCGAATGTACCCGATAGCGCTCCAAATGTGCGATTAATCGGTGTAACTACCGACAGGTCTACGTCAGAATGGACCGTAGTTGTTGTAGCAGCGTCATTAATGACAACACCATCAATTGATGCACCCTTTAGCAGCATAATCGTCTTTGTGACCATAGGGATTTTTGGTGCAAAATCGTTTACCAGGTATATCCCACCGTTAGGAATCTCATAGTAAGTCGTATCATCACTGCCTGACTTTTCTAAGAATACAGGAATGTCTAGGGAGAATTCGTATGTCTTTGAGACAGATGTCATTCCCATAAGCGTCTTTGCTCCCTGCATCGAGTCAGCATCACCTGCCGACGTGCTTGAGCTGTCAGAAGCATCCTTCTTCTGCCTGATAATCCTCTGTGTAGGTAGTCCGTAATATACCATACCATATGTTGAATACGTGTTGATGTTTGAATCACTGCTTGGGTCTACAAGACCCCAGAAATCGCTGTATGCACCAACAAAGGCTCTTCCAACCGTCGTGTTTCCTTTGACACAGCGTTTCATAAAGCTCTGTAAAATCAGATCATGGTATGCTACGGTGTCATTTTCACCAATCGCATATACACTTGGGGCAAAATATGACACATACTTTTTTAGTAGAGCATTTACAAGACCTTTAGTGTACGGGGTGTAAGGCTTAGAAGGGTTCTGTTCGTTGTTGTGTGATACAGAGTAGCCTGAGTGGCAGCCTGTGCTTAGCAACATATGCCCTGCGGAATCCCTCATACTACTGTAATGAGAATAGTCTAACCTTGAACCATTGGCCATTGTCTTTATGTAATGTGATGCGTGATTCCAGAAAAGGGTCAATTTCGCTGTCTCGACAGATTCTATGACCATACCGGTTGACCATTTCTCATCGGTGCCGTCATGGAAATAGGCTTTACCTGACCGATAAGGAGGGCTCTCAGGCTCTTCGGGGAGCTTAGTATCTGCGGGCAAGGCAGGAACAAGGACATTATTCACAATCTGCGGCCAGTTGACACCCGCACGCTCAGGTGAGTCCTCATTTACGCCCCCGAAAATGACTGCGTTCATGTCCTCGGTTGAAAAGTCAAGACTTTGCTCATATCCATCTATCATGTTTATTAGCTCTGCCGGTTTGTCAGCAAATATTCGCCCTACACCAGCATCGATCCTCGGCTTATTTACGCTGTCGGGGTCGGTGTTTCCGTACGATCCATAAGGTATGTCGGTCAATATATAATTGGATGCGGTGTCATATAGCGTTGGGTTTCCATACCATCCACTGTCATTATCGTAAGCGTAATTAGCCTCATATTTTTCTGGGGATTCTCTCCTATAAAACGGGACAACCTCGTCATCACCGATAATAGCTACATAGCTATAGCGGCAAGAGTTCGAGATTCGATTGAGGAGTTCATCAATTGCTTTACACTGTTCTTTTGCTTGGAGCGAGTAGCTGTAGTCGCGGTAATTAGCTCTGTACAAGTTTTCGACTGTAATCTCAACACTTGGGTCAATGACTACACCGTTATGATCCTTTGCATATTGACTAATTCGCTGCACAGCATCATAGTAATCAAACACCTTGTTTTTATCGGTATCTTCATTGTATTTGGCCCCTGTATCCAAAAACTCATTGTAGAGCGCCCTATAGTTTGTAAGTACAATAAGCTGGGGGTTATTAACTATATTGACATCCAGCGAATCCTGCTCCGCTTCGCTAATGTAAAGCCTACAAGTTATAGGCGCAGGTGCTAAATGGTCGAATATGCCCCATCCACTGTATACACCGTCCTTCGCTCTAAAATCTCCGTCCTTCCCGTCATCTCTCAGAAAGACATCTCTCTCCTCACCGGTCTCGTCATTATAGCGAACAGAAATAAGCAGCTCACCCGAAGTGTCCTGTTTGCCGTCCGGTTTATAGGCAGTAGTGTAGAAGAGGACTGAACCCCCACTCTTTACATTGGTGCAAGACGCACTGAGCTTTGCCACATTCTCCTGTGGTAGCTTTATTAAAATGGCGTTTGAACCGCCAATATAGTAATCGGTACCAGCGATTATGTAGCAGCCCTCAGGGTCCTGTGCTATTGCATGGCCGATATCTCCGCCATCTCCTACGATTTTTTCCCAGACTTTTTTACCAGAAGAGTCGGCACGCACGATTTTTACACCAGGCACTCCGCTCATGCCTCCAACAACCATAAAACCGCCGTTAGCTGATTCTGTTACACCGTATGCAATTCCCGGCCCAAGGTTCTTCTCCCAGCGCTTGCTGCCATTGGTTTTCAGCTTCATTATGAACATGTCTGTCCCGGTATATCCGGATACAATCAATCCTTTGTCAGATGTCTCTTGAACGCATTTAGCGTGAATTGTTGAGTCATTCTTGCTGTATATCTTCTGCCATCTGAGTCCTCCGTTTGCATCGGTTTTTATTAATAGGAGCGACCTTGCATCGTCAGTACTACCAGCAATAATAAAGCCACTATCACGTGTTTCCTGTACTGAATAGCCCCACTCCCAAATAATAGAGGCTCCGAAAGTCCTTTCCCATAGCTTGTTCCCGTCGCGATCAAGCTTCACCAGATACAGGTCGGTCTGGTTATTATACTGCACACATCCTGCGACAATGAACCCCAGATCTTTAGTCTCCTTCACGGAGAAGGCCTGGCACATTTGCCAGCTGCCACCATCAAACCCATAGGTGTACTCCCAGATCTTCTGACCATATGAGTTAGTTCTCAGAACATACATCCTTTTCTTGCTGTTTATATTGCCCTGGGTTAATCCGGCAGTAATATATCCGGGGTTTACAGGGTCATTCTCTATAGTGTCTATGCTTCGAAGTTCAGTACGCGAGAAGTTATTATATGAATAGATTCTACGGTCGGTCTCGTTTCCATCCTTATCGGTTATGGTAATCAACGCCTGATATTTACCATTCTCATAGCTTGAACCCACAAAGGCGTACCCGCCAAGGGAGTTTACAACAACATCATACGCCTCCTCGCCGCTAAGCCCCGATCCGTAGGTCTTTTCAAAAATGGAAGGCGGCGGAGTATTGTCAGCCGCTTCCGCCTCATAAGCAATGAAGAGACCGGGGGAAACAAACTCTATTATTAATAAAAGCACAATTACCCGGCACAGCAACCTTTTTATAGATTTGGACAACACTAATCTCTCCTTAACGTGTATTTTCATGGTTCAAATCCCCCTTCCTCAAGCTTCTGGATATATAACCTTACCGAGCAGCTTTAATACTCGATAGATCATCACTGCAACCTGTACTCTGACAGCAGGTGCCTTCGCGCCAAACACCTTCTGGTCCAAACCGTTTGTAATACCTAGCTTAACTGCTTCCTCTACATATGGTCTCGCCCATACTGCAATCTCTTCAAAATCCTCAAATGCTTCTAATGCAGATAAGTGTATCTCATCCAAATTTCTTCGGCCAAGCATCATAATCATTACCTTCGTTAACTCTTCACGGGTAACCGGTTCGTCGGGGCGGAATCTATCATTTCCGTCGCCTTGCATATAGCCTGCATACATTACTACAGAAACGTAGCCTGCAGCCCAATGGTCAATCGGTACATCCATGGGCAGAGAGTCTCTCGCTATCCCTGTATCTACTAGTTCCATAGCTCTAGCTACAATTGCTGCAAGTTGTGCTCGAGTGAGAATACCCCTCGGGTTGAATATGCCACCAGGGAATCCGTTCATTATGCCCGCACCACAGAGATAGGATATTTCCTCTACAGCCCAATGATCCTCTGTCATATCACTAAACATTGACATCGTTCTTTCAATATCCGAATTGGCACCCTCGTCATCTCCCGAAGTACTGGGCAAGGGTGGTATGTACGGTATTGGATCTGCCTCAGTTATATATGTTACAGTGATATCTTTTGGGTTTTGATTTCCACCCATGTCAGCTATGGTATCCGACTGAATCTCTATAGCAATGGATGCCGAATATGGGAGATTGTACTCCTGCTGAAGAGTGATTGTAAGGATATTTCCGTCAATTGTTGATATGAATCCGATATACGGTTCATTATTGATTGTTACACTGATTTTTGTCTCGTCTATGCTATCGATCAACTCACTGAACACGAAGATAAAGTTACGTTGCTCAACACCTATTTTGCTGTTATCAGCAGGACTGGTTTTGATCAAATCCGGAGGTATAGTGTCAGGAGCCTCCTCGGTCGTAAATGTGCCACTCCAGCCAGGACATGCATTTGAGGATAGATCAGCGACCGAGCCAGCCGGTATTACAACCTCACACACAGCACTGTATGGCAGCACATTATCTGGTGTCAGTGTTAACACCTGGTTCTGCAATGAAAGGGTAACCGGCACCTGCTCTCCGTTTACGAGCAATTTGATGCTTGCATACTCATCAGCTTGCTCAATCTTCTCACTGAAATGTATAGTGATCGAACTTGTAATAGGAACTAATTGTGCCAAGTTTGCAGGCTCCATCGACAACACAGTAGGAGGAGTAGTGTCCGCTCCTCTGACTGTCGTAAAACTAAATGAATAGGCATCTGTCAAAGAATTTCCTGCGTTATCGCACACTGCACCTGCTGGAATTGTGACTTGACATACCGAATCCTCATCAAGCTGCTCTACCGGTGTAATAATCAACATCGAATAGTCCACTACTGCAGGTTCATCAGGTGTCCCCTCAACTATTACTTCTCCAACTTGCACCACAATTTCTACTGGGCGTCCGTTGCAGTTCAGAGAAGGACTCGCCATTAGTTCCTCTTCAATCAGTTCACTGAAATAGATAGTTATTACCGGCATGAGTGAGACTTCGGTTTCATTGTTCGAAGGAGTAGTCGCAGTGACAACAGGAGGCCCGAGGTCAGGCGCCAGCCTTGTAATGAATGAGAAGCTGTGATCAGATTCAAGGGGATTAAATGCAGTATCCTCCACTGCTCCTTCAGGAATAAACACACGATAGATAGTCTCATAGTCTAGTGGCTGTTTTGGTGTGATAATCAATAAACTCTCTTCAATCTCAATAGTTGTCTCCACAACTGATTCGCCCTTCATTAGCTGAATCCCAGTAAATGTTTCCCCTTCAATTACCAGTTCGCTCAGCACAATAATGACATTACGGTCTATTGACACCCCTGTCTCGTCAGCAGCAGGAGCAGAGGCTATTATCTCCGGCGATGTCGTATCGGGAGGCCCTTCAGTTGTGAAGGTAGTAATGAATGCTTTTTGTAGGCTGTTTCCTCCATAATCCAAAACAGCACCTGACGGTATTGTGAGTTTGCAAACTGAGCTATATGGCAAATCTTCATTGGGCATGATTGTTAGGGCGTTTTTCGAAAGACTTATCACAAAGCCAATCAACTTCCCATCTACTAACAGGGATACCTCTCCATAGTTGGGGCCGACTAGTAAATCCTCACTGAACAGTACAGTAATGCTTGAATCTACAGGCACCTCACGTGCGTTACCAGCAGGAATACTCCCTGCCACAGTAGGGGGTGTCTGGTCGTCAGGTACTTTTAGGGTGAAGCTGATTGGGCGCGTCTTCGGCGACTCCTCATTCTCTGTTGTGACAGCAGAGATGCAGAACTGATATGCTACACCTAAGTCAAGGTTCAAAACTGTGTAACTAGTTTCAGTAACTATTGACTCATTAATCTTAGTCCATTTGCCGTCAATCAATTGGTACACATTGTACCCTGCAAGATCGGGCTCAGAATTTGCATTCCACTTAAGTGTAAGCCTGTGGTGTCCTGGCTCTGCCTTCAAACCTACCGGAGTCCTCACCTGTCCGCCGTACATTGCAAATATAACCTGACTCTTAACAGGATTGTGGGCCTTATCGTATACAGTTACGACAATCTGGCCCTCCTCTGTAGGAGTTATTTTAACCCTCGCTTGACCAAATTCGTCTAACACGAAGTCCTTTATATACTCGCCAATATCTACTGTCCCGTCACCCAAGGGCGCACCATCTTTGTACGCTGTGATTATTATCTCAGTCTCCACACCAATCCCAATCTCTTCAGGTGATACTATCAGAATCTCACTGTCAAAACCATCCGCCCAGTCGAGTCCTGTGATTGCATGGAGTGTCACTTCACGGGTAACTCCATCCTCCTTGATAAGTGTTGTCAGAACGTAGTCGCGTGGGCCATTCCGCTCAGTTACCGTGCAGGAAGTAACTTCCGGTCCATACTCTCCTACCATCTCGGGCTCCTCTGACATGCGTAAATCCTCGCGAATCCTGTACAGTCGGTAACCAACGACTTCTTTAATGTAGTTACCAAATATATCCTCTTCGTTTTCAATGGCATCCCAACTCAACTCGGCATACCCTTCTTCCAGCTCATTTATTTGTTCTAAAACCGGACATACTCCTGGCATATTTTCCGGTATCGAGATGGCTTTCAGAGTCCAGTCTATATATGCGTTTCCGCCCGTCTGAACAATGGAGGATTCTTTCGGTACGAATTTCAAGATGCTTGACGGGTCCGACTCATCTATTCCTATCGCTGGAATGAGGGTATACTCCAGCTCAAGTGTCGAGGCGGGAGGAAGCTCACGAATTGTTTTCTTTAACTCCTGGTTTGGTGCGTAGATATAATTTATCTTGTTTGCTTCCTTCATCTCGTGGGTGAACATATAAACCGGGATATCGGATACATTTTCTACTTTAACCTTTATTCTGTAGGGGTGTCCTTTATCGACTTTATCCTGAACCTCCATGGTCAACTCCAGGGCATCCCCTCCCCATACACGGAACGGCTCAGCGCTTCGGAACTCCCTGCGCAGTGTATCTCCAAAGGGTTGAAGGATTCCTGTAAACTCTGCATTAATTGTATAGTACCCCTCCTCATCGCCCCGAATGATCCACCTTGCCTGCTTGCTTTCACCGCCTGGAATTACACCCAAATCGATCTGCTGGCTCTGTGGTTCGGCTGTGAGCGCAAGAGAAATGCCCTCAGGCAAGTTCAGGGTTGCAAGACAGCCCGACAGGTTAAACGGTGCACTTGCAGTATTTGTGAGTGTCAAAGCCACTTCGAAAAATTCTTTTAGCCAGCGTGCTTCTGCAGGTATAACCATGAAGGCAATTGTCGGCGGCACTTCCGCATAATCTGATGGGATAATTATGGGCTGGATCTTAATGTCGCCAATACCCTCGCAGTATGCTTCCCGGGGTTCCGCGTATATTATATTACCTTCAAACCTTGTCAATTCTCTGAGGCCGCCGCCTTCGATTTCTAGTTCAACCTCCCTGAACTTCAGCTGAGCATGATATTCGAATATAAACATGTTTTCCGGGTCATTGGTATCAATTCCAGCGGCTTCGATCTCATCGAGGGTCAAACGCCTCACATTGACATCACCAACAAGAATGTCTCCCTTTACAAGTCGCACAACACTCGAGCTCTGTGTATTGTCCTCCAGCTTTGCCTCAAACATGGCTGGCATGTATTCATTTTTGTAGGCATAGACTATGTACTCTCCCCCTTGTGCAATCACAAAGGTAAGGCCCGTAGCATCTGTTACAGACTTTTGTGTACTGCCGTCAGGAAACTCAACTACAACACTTGCACCTGCAATGGGCATACCAGTCTCGTCATCAAGCACCTGTACCTGCATATTGCCGACCTTGTTAGGCTCCATAACCGATACTGTCAGATAGTCGGTATGCTGATTGTCGGCAGGATCATATACTGTGAGCTTTACAGAATACACTCCCTCATTGCTATAGGCATGGGTAGGCTTTGAGAACATGGAGGTTGCCCCATCCCCAAAGTCCCACTCATATCTGACAATGCGGTCGTTATCGTAGGAACCAGTACCATCAAACCTTACATCCATCCCGACAATTACTGTCTGATCGTAGCCCGGAACAGCTGTTGGGGCGGTTAGATCTACAGATATGGGCAGTGCTTTCTTCTCGGAGCTCTCACTAAAATTCCCGTATATGTCAGTTGCTCGTATTATGTAGTAGTAATACTGACCGGGAGTAACATCTGTGTCGATATATGACTCCTGTTCAGTGTATTTAATGTGCTTATATGGCCCTCCTGGTTTAGTGGATCGCTGTACTTCGTAATAGGCAAAATCAGGATCCTCTTTGCTTCCGGACCACTCAAGCTCATTTTGCCAAGGTCCTCCGGTAGCAGTCAGCTGTGCGGTGGGTGGCGGAGAGATCTGCATATCATAGACTACTATAAAGGGATCGCTGACTCGTCCTCCAAAATCGGTTGCTGTGGCGCGCACAACATATTCTCCATCGGTTAATCCGTATGTTCTCCAGTTAAATGAAACAATATCGTAGTAGGTATTTCTACTCTCGATGTTTTTTGTCTCTATCTCTGTCCATGTACTAGTTCCTGCTTTCTGGTACTCTAGTTTAACCGTACGCAGCTTGTAGTTGTCGGATGCAAGAACCATAATAACAGGATCCCTCTTGACTTTGTTATCTGTATAAGGCGAAATAGTATGTATTCTTGGTGCAGTTGTATCCGGGAGCAGAGTTATACCATCAACTGTTACCGGTTCGCTCTCATTTCCCGCCTTATCATAGGCGACAAAACGATACCAGTACCGGAAACCGGCTTCTACCTTCCTGTCGCGTACTGAATCGGTTGTTGGGCGAATTATCATTAAGACTTCAAAAGGACCACCTTCTCTGTCCGCTCTATAAAGGCGATATCCCAAAATATCACTTTCGGAATTTAGGTTCCAGCTGATGTCCATGTACCCTTCGGTTGGAGTCATTATAAAGTTGGTGGGTTTTGATGGTTTTGTCCTATCAACCTCAAATTTAACAATCTTGGGAGTGCTAAAGTTTCCAGCAGCATCCTCAACAACCGCTTTAATGAACAGAGGTCCTTCGGGGATTTCGGATAGATCCATTGTATAATAAAGTATTTCCCTCTGTTTTCCCTCTCCCTCTACTCTGGCCAGATCTAACCATGTATCGCTGTCAAGGGAGTACTGAAATATTAGTGCCTTTACAGATAGATTGTCCTGACACTCAGCGCCAAGTGGAAGTGTTGTGGAGTAAGGGTTAGGACTGGTCATTCTGACGATATAAGGTGGTGTTACGTCTGGCGATGTGGTGGCTCGAATCTCTTCCGACTCAACGCCCCGATTATTTGTGCGGTCATAGCCTACAACCCGTAATATGTACTCCGTTTCTGGAAGAAGATCAAAAATTGTCACGCCCACTCTCGAGGATGAACTACCATAGCTTATACCTGCATACATGAACTCGTCTTCCGGGTTCTTCTTAATCTCCACTATGTAAGCAGCGGTGTCTTCATCGGTTAAACGATCCCATTCGATACGGATACTTGAAAAGGTAGATGATACTACCTCAACACCGGTAACTTTGGATGGTCCTTGCGTATCTACCCTGTATGTCTTGGTAGCACTGCCATCACTCTCATTCCCTGCAGAATCCATAGCAATAACACGAACTTGTACTGTGCCATGGACACCGGAGGCCTTTGTATCCCATTGGAATGTTGCCCAGTCGCGGGTCGCTATCGTATTGACATCTGCCCATGTCTCACCCTCATCAGCTGAGTACTGCAGACGAAGACTCGCAAGTGCAAGATTATCGCGGCCCAGAGATGTTATTTCGGCAATTGAGCCGAACAGTGAATTGTCCGCCGGATAAATTCCGACAACCTCAGGAGGAGTATTATCTCCAATTGTTGATACCGAAGCAATATTTGAGCCCTCACCCTCCTGATTAAACATATCAGTTGCAGACACCTTGTAATAGTAAGTCACTCCATTGATTACTTCGGTGTCAATATACTCAGAAGTTGCAACATTCTTTTTTATCAGATTATACGGTCCCTCAATAGTATTTGACCTATATATGTTGTAGTAAGACACATCATAGTTGAGTGGAGCAAACCATGTGAGCTTAACCAAACCCGATTCGTAGATAGCTGTCAAATCCCTAGGTGGATTAGGATTTGAACGATCGACCTGGTAGTTGACATCCTTGATATCATAATTACCCGAACCATCATACAGCTTATAGCGAATGGTGTAGATACCGCTTAGCATTGGCCGGAGATTCCATGTCCAATAAAACCTGTAAGTGCTTCCACTATAATGGACCGGACCAGCAATTTCATATGGCAAAGGCGACCATGTGTACCCCCCATCAGAGGAAATCTCAACGGTAATTCGAGCAGTTAAGGGATCCCCATTGTCTGTAAAATATACTGAGATCTCTTGATCTTTGGGGCCTCCGATAATAGAATCAGCATCTGGAGAAAATGAGTTGATCGAGGGTGGAATATCGTCGGGCAATGTCCTTGCGGCAAGGACATCAGAAAGCGACTTATTGCCGTACTTATCACTTACTTCAATTCGGTAATAATGTGTAACGTTGGGTGACAAATTTAGGTGCGTATATGTAGTCTTATTTGTATATGCCCCGTATGACCCTATTTTCGTAAATGGGCCCTCATATGAACTGCTGTATAGTATCTGATATGTGCTACTAGTATTTATATCCGCGTCGGGAACAGCATCCCACTCTAGAGTAATATATCCCTCTTCGGATGTAGACCGCAGATTTTGAACTTTGCTGACTTCAAAATCAAGTTCCCATGTTACTTCCAATGTTCCTTCATATCCCGCGGCATCCTCTGCCACAACTTTAATTCTATATATGCCACTCGAAAGACCCTCTGTATTCCATGCATATGAAGTTTGATAGTTGCCCCCACTAAGAGTGGGCCCCGTTTTTGTTGATAACATTGGCGTCCAAGTCTCGCCATCATCGAGGGAGTAAAACGCATTCATGTCCGTAACCGCTCTGTTATCTGTAGCTAACACATAAAAGCTGATACTAGGTCCGCCCCACTTTGCCTCATCGGGTATGGATATGCTGCTGATTTGCGGTGGAGTCATGTCATCTCCAGCCTTTGACCAGACCACATTTGATTCATCAGTGTTGCTTTGAGCGTCAGACACTCTCAGTTTGTAATAATAGACCTGATCCATGTCAGAGATTACATCTGTGTAAGTTGTTACTGTTTTGTCATAAATAGACTTAATTTCGGTATAGCCACCAGTTAGGTAAGTGGAGCGTAGTATTCTAACCGAAGTTATGTCGGTGTCAGATATCGACTCCCATGTCAGAATGATAGAGCCATCACCCTGGGAAACGGCTATAGTAGGCGCAGGGTCCACTTTTCTATCCAGTGTTATATTGCGAAATTCATCAGTTCGGTTTCCACTGAAATCTTCGACGGAGAATCTAAGTATGTATTCTCCTTCCGGAAGACTCTCCCCAACACTCCATGTGTAATAGCAGTAGTATATTGTAGGATTATACATAACCGATCTGCCCAAATTCACCGCTGTCCAGGTCGCACCCCCATCTGCAGAATATGCAAACAGGAACTGCTTTACGCCGCGATTGGAGTTATCAGTTGCCCGAATGTACCATTGGGAGATAGTTGAACCGAATACCCTGCCTTCACTTACGGGCATAGAGGTAAATGTAGGCCCTGTTGTATCCGCAAGCGGAGCAGCCGAAGCCTCAGCGGAGAACGCACTAATGTTACCTACAACGTCCTTTGCAGCTATCACATAGTAATAAACTTTTCCAGGCACAAGGGAAGATTGGGAATCTATGTATGAGTTTGTTTTGCTGGTCCCTATCTGTTTATACCCCGTTCCTGATGTTTCCGAGCGATAAATTATGTAGGGTTCACTTGTCGATAGTTGACCGATGTCAGGGTTTCCTATCCAATTAAGTTTTACCAGTTCTGTCTCCGCCTGATCAGCACCTTGAGAAGCGGTGAGTCCTGTAGGAGTTTGGGGCAAAGTATTATCTAGACTCCATGCTCTTACCGGAGGTGTTGTGTTTACATTACCTGCGCGGTCAAAGACTAGAAGCCTGAAATTGTACCCACTGTCGCTTAGCAAAGTTCCCCCTACCGGTTGTGTGCTATCCCAGGTCACTGTATAGTATTGACTGCTACCATCATTTGAAGGGCACTCTGCAATATCCTTCCAGTTCCCCTTTCCGTCTATGTCAATCTGTAAAACACCACGGTCAGCACCCGAACGATAGCTACTCACCAAAACATCATAATATGATACACCGATACTGACTATCCCTCCTATGCTTGCCCCGTCTGATGGGCTACTGATTGCTCCGGTTGGCGGAGTAATATCATATAGAACCCTCTGTTTCTTATTGTGGGTCAATCCACCCTTTTGGGCAGAAACACTAAGGGTAGTTACTCCAATGCTCAACTCAAGACTGTACTCAAATGAGCCGTCACCATTGACTGACACATGTGTGCTATTGACTGTCACCTCAGCATCCGGATCAGTAGTACCTCTCAGTGTATGCGAAGCCATATTTGTAAATACACTTACTCCATTTTCAAACACAATATCAGGCCCGCTATATAGCTCAAATTCAATGAAATCGGAATACGGTCCATAGTTGCCCGCAGTGTCGCGTGCGCGCACCCGATACTTATATGGCACTTCTTTAGCCGCATAGGTATCTACAAGCGAGGTGCTTGGGGCATATACAGTCCAATTACTTGCATAGGTACCATCGAGGGGGTTCTGATATTCGCGATACAATGTATAAGAGGCAGCATCTTCAACCGAGTCCCATGATAATGTTACTTCCCCGTCTACCACTGACGCACGTAAATTTGAGGGTGCAGGAGGGGGCACATGGTCCACAGTCGCAGTACGGGTCTCTGTAGCAGTCCTTCCTTCTTCGTCCATCACAGTAACTCTGATCTGCAAATTTTTTTCGGTAACCCAACTTACATCAAAGTTGCCACTAAAGTAATATGTATTATCGCCGCCCTTTGATGGCTCAGTATTTGTAGGATTTACTACCACCCAGTTGATCCCATCCTCAGAATATTCAAATAGCATATATGTAATCGGTGAGTCATCACGATACTCAGCTTGATAATAGATAGAATTTCCATTTGTCAAATAATCATCTACGGGGGACATTGATAAAAACACCGGCCCACCACTCTCAACGACAATGGATACTTCTGTTGGAGTAGCTACCCTGTTCTCATAGGGGTCATATGCGTAAATGCTATACTTATAGCTTGAACCAAAATTTATGCCCGTATCGGTAAATGTGTCGTCCTCCACACGAGCATACCAAGAATTGTTGCGGTATATTACGACATATGAGAAATCCTCCGAGGGATTATCCCATGTCAGCACGACCGCCGTCTTGTCCTCATTCAACTCTGCAGAAAGGTTTGTAACATTAGCCGGGGGAGCTGCATCCTTCAAAACGGTCAAGTCGGCTGTACAGGTGTTACCTTCGATGTCGGTCGCCTGGGCGCGAATAATGTACGTGCCGTCTGACCACCCTAACGGTTCCTCAACATTAATTGTAATGTTTCGGTAAAAAGAATATGTATAGTAGTCGTAAAGCACTGCTCCCTTCGCCGACATAAAGGGAGTTAGGTCGAACCACTCTAGTTCTCCGTCCGGGGAGTATGTAAAGGTTATTGATTCAATCTCCTTGAATGACTTGAAGTATGCTCTCAGCTGATAGCCAGAGTCACTTGCGGCTGTAATAACTTCATTGTTCTGGTACCACCGGTCAAAGGCGATTTCCCCGTCAGCCCGCAAACGCCCGGTTACTTCGGGCGGCGAAGTCGACTCGTTACCGAACTCATCGTGAGTAACCACTTTATATGTGTACTCCATATAGATTTCGACACTAGTGTCCGTGTATGTGCTTTTATCATCATAAATGGTACTCATACTTCTCCAGCGACCGCTTGGATAGCTTGAAGTGACCTCCCATTTGTAGACTTCGCAGTAATCGAGGTCATGAGGGTTTTCCCACGTTAACACCAGTGCGTCATTAGCCTCATTCGGGGACACCTGCAAGTTCAGCACCTCATCAGACACTGTATCTTTCACAAATGGTTCGATGTTCGAAAGGGTATTCCCCTCCTCATCCTCTGCAGTAGCCCTGAGCATGTAGTTTCCGTCCTCAAAACCTGACAGATCAACATAAATATAGCGATACCACGAATAATACCAATCATTGTAGTATAGTTCGCCATCATCATTTATTAACTCAGGATCAAAGGGCTGCCACAGCACACCGTCTGCCGACCACTCATAGTCGATTGAAATAATGTCCAGTCTATGATCGACTCCATCCACAATCACTTTGTTGGCGATAAACGAGAATTCTATATAAACATCATCCGCATATCTAGAGTTTACTGTTGATATATAGGAGTAATCAATATATAGTGGTTGCTCCCTTAACTGACCGGATGCCAGCGGAGGATCGGCTGATTCATTCCCGTGCATGTCAAATGCCGTGACGATGTAGTAGTGCGTAGTGTTTGGAGCAACACCATCATCGAAATATGTATTTTCGGTTGTTTTGTCAATATAACGCCAATAACCTTTCGACCCGTCTGGGGAATCCCAGTCCCATGAACTCATTATTCCTACTTTTTTAGAACTGGCACTTTCACCACCGTTGGACTCAATATCTTCTGTTTCTGCAGAGTAGAAATCATAACCTCCACCGATTTCCCATCTGTAGATTTCCACATATTCAAAGTCGCTATCGGGATTAGTCCAGGTCAAGACAAGCCCTGAGTTCTTCTCATTCGGCTCTACTGTAAGATCACTAACTACAGGTGCAATTGTATCCTTAATGATGGTCTGTTCTGAAGACAATGAATGTTCAGCCGTAGACGCAACAGCGCGAACGGTGTATGTGCCGTCAGCAACGTCGGTCATGTCAACATATACTCGTCTGTACCATTGGTCTCCACTCTTGCTAATGCCATAGTCAGTGTCTACCCTAAAGCTCTCCCACACCGTACCGTCAGATGAGTATGTATACTCTATTGATTCTATATCCTCCGTAGAAGTGAATCTCGCCTCAATACGAAAATAATCGAAATACAATGAGTTTACTACACCTGAATTGCTGAAATACCAGCCAACATTTTCAATCGGATCCTCCTCGGATGATTCGCTCGATTTCAACAGAGGGGAGTTCCCATCTACCTCATCATCGATGGTCATTTTAGCGGGCATTTCATCTCCAGATTCGACTGCAATGATGTCAATCCCTAAAGATGTTGTCATATAAATAGCCAGGAGTATCACAGCAAGCACTTTTGATCCGATATACCTCAGTTTCCTCATACACTCACCTCTCGTATCCCAATTAGACATTTAGCCCGACTGTAGGCATACTCATGCAGAATTATTATATTTGTGTGCATTGATGGAATAAAGGTAGAATAGTGCCCTATTTAGTACAAATATGCTCATTTTCTTCCCACAAAAAGCATTACGACATTATCTACTATTTATCGACAAAAAAGACTCGCTCCTAAAAATCAGCTTAGGAGCGAATCTTCTTTATAAATAATTATAATACTAGATAACTATAAACCAACATTTTTAACGCCTGTTGCTCTATAGGAAGGTGCTTTATATTCTCATTGCTACCCTTGCGCCTTCATATATTGCCTCTAGAGCACTTCTTGCCTCTTTTGCGTCACCGATGACATATACCTCGTCGGCGAGGTTCTCAACATCCTCAAACTGTTTGACAGTCTTTGATCCTACTGCAAAGATGATGTTGTCGAAGCCCTCGAACGCAACCTCTTCACCGTTACGTATAGCATATACAGTGTAACCTTCTATGCGGCAGACCTCAGTATTTGTATATACTTCGATGCCTTCTTTTTTGAATCTCTTTATAAGGTCATCACGGACGGTCATGTATATGTCGGTTGCGATTTCGGACTGCATCTCCACAACAGCAACTCTCTCACAGTAATCCTTACAGAACTCTGCAGTTTCAACACCAACCATTCCGCCACCGATTACCAGTGCGCTGTTAGCAAGAATCTGATTTCCTACAAGCACATCATTTGCCATATACACATTGTCATTGTCTTTTCCGGGTATATCCAGCTTAAAGGGCACCGCTCCGGTGGCGACGATGAGAACATCCGGCTTCTGTTCCTTAATGAACTTGGTATCAACTTCCTTATTGTAGACCATTTTCACGCCGTACTTCTCGCACATATGCTTGTAATGCTTGATCGGCTTGATAAGTTCCTGCTTATATGGCGGATATGCAGCCACCAGGAACTGGCCTCCAACTTTGCTCTCGTCATTTTTCTCATAGAGAGTGACATCGTGTCCGCGTTCTGCTGCAATCCAGGCGGCCTCCAAGCCTCCAACTCCGGCTCCGATCACCATAACCTTTTTGGGATTGTCTGTAGGACCGTATTGGACATCTTTCCGGTTATTACTCATCGGGTTGAATATGCATGAGATGCCCCAATCGCCTTCCTGCAGCGAGTCATGGTCATTAAATGACATACATCTTTGAGTACACCCTACACAAGGTACGATGTCGTCGACTTCTCCTCTTTCCAGCTTGTTCGGGAACTCAGGATCCGCAATTGACTGGCGGCCCAGGCATACGAAGTCTGTATCGCCATACTTTATAAGCTGCTCAATGACTACCGGGTCACGCAGGCTGCCTGCAAGCATAACCGGTATGTCTACCGATTCCTTGATCCTTCTACAGATACGCCAGTTCCACCCCTGCTCGTAGGATGGGGGAGGCACTATAACGTCCCAAGCGGCATAGGTTCCGGCAGAAACGTTTATTGCATCCGCGCCAAAAGATTCAACCAGTCTGGCAAATGCGACTGCCTCAACCTCTTCGACGCCGCCGGCCCTACCTTCGACAGAATCCAGTCGAACAATAATTACAAAGTCATCTCCGCACTCTCTACGAATACCCTCAATAATCAGTTTGTGGAAATACGATCTGCCTTCAATTCCACCGCCAAACTCGTCAATTCTCTTGTTCGTGCGGGGGCTGAAGAACTGCAATCCCATATATCCGTGGGCGCTGTGGAACTCGATGCCGTCAAATCCAGCTTCCTTACACCTGACAGCGGCTTGAATGTATGAGTCGACTAATTCATAGACTTGCTCAGTCGTATACTCGTTAACTTTCTCACGGTACACAACAGATGGGATGGATGATGGGGCCGTTGGTGTCTGCCCAATCATTGCAGAAGTGGTCTCCCGTCCGGCATGGTGCAACTGTACAATAGCCGCGGCTCCTTCACTCTTGATTGCCTCCGCCAACATTTTCATGCCGGGCAGATATTCATCCGAATACACTTTTGGCTGTCCGGGCATTCCGGGTCCACGCTCATCAACTGCGGCAATCTCGGTTATAACGATACCGAAACCTCCACGAGCTCTCGAGCCGTAGTAATCACATGCCATTTCACCGATAGTTCCGTCCTCTTCACACATTGCGGAGTCCATGGCAGGTACTACCAATCTGTTCTTGACGTGCATTTTGCCGATGTACATAGGCTTGAATGTCCATTCATAATTCATGTCCGTCACTCCGTTCCTTTTTTATTTGTTACTGTTTCTGACCACCGGGGAATCTGGGAATATGATTGCATAGTATCCTCAGACATATTTTCTCACATCTTGCAGAATAAATACTGCTGTTTCAAATTATGCCAGGATAACTGTCTAAATTATACCATACAACATATTTCGCGTAAACTATTGTACAAAAAAAAGAACTGTATGGGGAAAGTAGTTTGCTCCCCATTACAGTCCATTAGATTCTCATAAAGTTGTAAGTAATAAGCAGGTTCTATTACAGGCTCGTCAAGACAGTAAGGAGTACACCTGCAGTAATTCCGATATTTGATGCATGAGAATGTTGTACGTGTGATTCGGGTATTATCTCGTCACTGACTATATAGAACATCGCACCTGCTGCAAAACCCATTGCAATAGAAACGAAGTGTGGTGAAACCTTAAATATAAAGTACCCAAACAGTGTACCCAATGGAGTGAACAGGCCTGCCAAACAGGTAATGCCCAGAATCTTAAGATTTCTTTCGCCGCCAGCTTTCAAAGGGGCAGCAACTCCCATCCCCTCGGGGATGTTGTGTAACAGAATCGCCACGGCTATCATCATACCTAATGAATCGGCTGCTTCATACCCCGCTCCAACAGCAAGTCCCTCTGGGAAGTTGTGAAGGGCGATACCCGCTGCAATAAAATATCCCATCTTGGCAAATTTGCTTTTTTTGCCCTCCTTTTGTAGGAAGTGCACATGTGGAACAAGATTATCAAGAAGTAACATACTAATGGTACCTAGACAGAAACCGAGTGCGGCTAAAAGTACATTGCCGTACTCAACAGCTGAAGGTAGCAGATGGAATGTAGAAACCGAAATCATGATTCCTGCGGCAAAACCAAGCATTGCCGATAGCAACTTTTTACTAATATCGTCAAAACACATTACAATCAGAGCGCCGAGTCCCGTTGCCAGACCAGTAATTGTGCTAATTACTAGCACTTCTCCTATTCTCATTGTACTACTTATATCCTCCTAAGTTCGTTCTTATTCTCTAGTTGTTAGCACCGGCTAACATCCGTCTGATTCTACCATACCAGACTCTGAATGTAAAGAGACGCACCTAGTAGGTAGACAACCATTATAGGACTACCAACTCTATATTATATGCAGTTAGTCCCGCAAGTAGACTAAATGGGTTACTCTTCCCACTCGATTTCTTCAATCGCCCATGCTGTAAGCTCATTAAGAGATGGGTGTATTACCATCGAATCCATAATTGGCCTCAGGGTGCCGGGTATCCTGCACGACTCATAGATTGCCTGTCTTGCCTTACACCACTCTCTGTCTGCATCAGAAGCATATGGGCTGTCACATTTGAATCCTGTGTTGATCAAGTATTCGAATGGTTGCACCAAAATCGCCGCGTGCGGGCCAACAACGTGGACCCCAAGTATCCTCTTGTCCTCTCCCGCCACGATTTTTACAAATCCGTTATCGCTATAGTGCTGCGAATGCCCCATTGCTATCCCCGCGGCGACATCGGAGTAGTAGTTCCTTCCAATGAAAACCCGATAGCCCTTCCCCCTAGCCTGCCGTTCGGTGAGCCCTACATGTCCAACCTGAGGCCGTGTGTATATTGCCCAGGGCACAGCATCATAACAGGCTGACCGCTTTTCTCTGTCGGTAAATAGATTGTTTATCAATATCTCTGCTTCGTAGTTTGCTGTATGTCTGAACTGATATTTCCCGTTGATATCTCCAATGGCGTATATATGTTTTTGTGAAGTCTCCATATGTTCGTTTGTAATTATCCAACCCCGAGCATCCATATCTATACCGGCAGCATCACACCTAAGCAAATCACTATTTGAACGGACCCCAGACGATATGAATATTTCATCAGTTATGATTTCTTGCCTCTCGCCTGTTTTGGTGTTTTCAACAACAAGCTTCTTAGAACCATTTTCACTTGATGCTGCAACTGCTCTGCTGTCGTTGAAAATATCTATCCCGCTTTCAACAAATTGCTGCTGAACAAACTCGCTTATCTCTTCCTCCTCTGTAGCAATCAGACGAGATCCCATCTCAACAACAGTAACCTTAGATCCGAAGGCGGAGAAGATATGTGCAAATTCGGTACCGATTGCGCCACCGCCAACAATTAAGAGGCGTTCCCACGGTTTTTCCGGAAACTTGTCACCAAAGAAGGTCTCGGATGTGATATATCCAACCTCCGCCAGTCCCTCTATATTTGGCACAAATGAGCGGGCACCTGCTGCAATCACAAACCGGTCGCCAGAAATCTCTTCTGTTTCCGAGCCTTCCAAATACTTTACACTCAAAGTGTTTGGACCGGTAAACTCTCCAGTGGCTTCATACACATCCACTCCTGGCATCTCGTGCAAGTTTTCTGCAATCCTCTTGCTATAGTTGATTTGCTTCCACATCCTTGTTGAGACACGTTCCCAGTCGACTGAAGGAGTTCCAAGCTGCACACCGATACGGCTCGCTTGCTCTGCATCGCGTATTAAATCTGCGGGGTAGACCAACATTTTTGAAGGGATACATCCCTTTGTTAGGCAAGTGCCTCCAAACTTAGACCGCTCCACAATCGCACAGGACAATCCCTTTGCAAGAGCAGCCTCCAATACCATCAGGCCAGAGCCACTTCCGATAATAATCAAATCGTAGTGTTTCACATTCTCAGCTCCTTTTCAATCCACAACAGTACACGACTATTCCACTTCAAAGAAATTAATGTCTACACCGTCTTCAGCCGGATGGCCTTCGCCGCGAAACTTCCGGGTGTGTAGGTAGGGTGCGAGCGCTTTGCTATCTGTCATGAAAGTAGGTACGGTGTGAAAGGGGAACTCAACTGACCCCTTTTCAAAATAGCCGTTATTCTCTACATAGACACGACAGCTCTCTCCGGCGTTGTCTGTTCCCTCTAGCATATAGCGTGCACACATATGGCGCACACCGGCTGTGTTGACCACTTGCGTATCGACACCACCCGGAAGTATCTTACCATTAAAAATACTCCCTTCTACAGTTCCGGTAAACGGAATCATTACTACACTTTCAGGACTTGCTTGCAACTCAGAGATTTCGTTGGGTTGAATTTTGACATGTACAACTAAGAGCGGTTGATTGTTCATAAAAAATTCCCCTTTTTTATATAGATTGTAGTTCTCAAATAACTTATGGCAACAAAAAGGATGGAGCAAAAAGCAGTAGCTCTTATTTCCATCCAAGTATAACAGATTGAGTTAAAGTGTACAAGATTCCCACACCACTGGACACGTCATCACATTATCAATCATTCAACAGAGGTAGAATGCTCTCGAAAAAATGAAGACTCTCAGGATTCTGCAGCGCATCACGATTTGTTACAGCTCGTCCGTTGATTATACTAGTCACCGCACTCTCTACCTTTTTCCCGTTCAATGTTTTGGGGATATCTGGCACCTGTATTATGACAGCGGGGACATGGCGAGGCGACGCATTTGTGCGCAGGATCGAACGGATATCCTTCTTTAGAGCATCGTCAAGGAGGACCCCTTCCCTTGTCTGAACAAACAGCAAAATGCGTTGATCGCCGTGATAATCCTGCCCTATTGCAAGACTGTCGACTATTTGAGGAAGTTTCTCCACCTGGTTATAAATTTCAGCAGTACCGATCCTTACACCGCTTGGCTTAAGGACCGAGTCGGAACGCCCATAATACGTTACACCACCAGTTTCACTGTGGAACACTACGTAATCACCGTGGCGCCATACGCCTGGGAAATCCAGAAAATAGGCACTCATATACTTCTCGCCGTCAGGATCGTCCCAAAAGTGCAGGGGCATTGATGGAACCGCCTTTACGCAGACAAGCTCCCCCTGCTCATCCCAAACATGCTCCCCATCGGGGTCAAGGCAGCGAATCGCCATTCCAAGACCAGGTCCTTGCAGTTCACCCGAATACACAGGGCTCAACGGATTCCCGGTACAGAAGCACCCGTTAATGTCGGTGCCTCCTGCAATGGAGTTGAAGTGCAGATCCTGTTTGATCTGCTTGTATACAAACTCGAATCCATCCTCAGAGAGGGCTGAGCCGGTCTGTGAAATCGATCGGAGTGCAGAGAGGTCTGCCGCGTCTTTTGGCGAGAATCCGTCTGCGAGCAATGCGTGGATATAGCTTGCACTCAGACCGAATACAGTAACTTTCTCCTCTTCGAGGACCCTCCAGATGGCACCTGTGTCAGGGTAGGAAGGGTTGCCGTCAAACAGGACTATTGATGCTCCAGTTCCGAGTGCTGCCAGCTGCCAGTTCCACATCATCCATGAGCATGTTGTGATATACAGCATCCTATCAGACGTCTTCAGATCATTATGTAGGAGCAACTCCTTTAGCTGGTTGACAAGTAGCCCCCCTGCTGACTGAACCATGCATTTTGGCTTTCCAGTAGTTCCACTTGAAAACATCACTACGAGGGGGTGTTCGGCCGGCAACTGTTCAAAAACAAAATCCTTGGGGTCTTGCTCACCTATAAAGCCTTCCCATAGCACACTGTTTCCAATTTGAACTACCTTACTATATTCTCCTGCATAGTGACAGACAACTACTTTTTCTACTGTTTTCAGGCTGGCTGCCAGGGCAGTTGCATTTTCAATAAC
>JAAYOS010000023.1 GCA_012520195.1 Clostridiales bacterium
ACACTCATGTCGTCACACTCATACCGTTGTACTTATGTTGCACACTCACGCCGTCACACCATGCCGTCACACCATGCCGTTGCACTTATGCCGCTACACTTATGTTGCACACTCACGCCGTTACGCCTACGCCGTCACCTTATAAAGTTTTACGTAGTCCGATTTCTTCACCTTTCAGTATGCGCCTGAAGTTCTGAATGTGTTTTAGTATTACAAACACCGAAGCCACTGCAGCTATGATGGCTATCACCCAGCCTATACTTGAGAAAAACATGAATATCGGAAATGATACAACTGTGGTGAGTGTTGCAAGAGCTATGTAGTCTGTGATGATAGTTATGAGGATAATTGCGATACCGATAATGAGAAAGAACTTCCAGTTCAGTACCAGAATCATTCCCATGTAGGAAGCAAAGCCCTTACCACCCCTGAAAGCTAGATAGAAAGGAAACATATGACCAAGCACACAACTAACTCCTGCTATCACTCCAGCCTGTTCTACTTCTTGGAACAGAGTTCTGGCCAAGAGTACAGCAACGGCAGCCTTGGCTATATCACAGGCACCTACTAAAATACCGATTTTCCACCCCATGGTTATTGTGGCATTAGAGGCTCCGGGATTGTTTGAACCACGGGTGCGAATGTCAAAGCCTTTGAGGCGGGCTAACAAAAACGCTAGGTTAAAGGTGCCAAGTAGATATCCAATCCCAATACAAATAAGGTAAGCCATCGCAAATCCTCCACACTTTGGTAAGTGCTATCAATAAGTCTCGTTTCAACGGTAATGAGCGTATGTTACCAAGTTTCGAGGAAAAACACAAGTGTTTTGAATGCAAAATTGGCTGCTATATCCGTTATCAGTTTTTACCTTTGCACTTTACAACCGACTCATTACAACGGACTCATTACAATTGACTCATTACAATTGACTCACCACTACTGGCTCATTGTACAAATGTTCATTTTGTCGTTGACTGTTAAGACCCCGACCATCATTCGCGTCGCTGGCGAAGCCGGTGGAATAAGAACTGCTTCCTGAATCGTATCACTTTCAATTCGTCCAAGATTAGTAATACTATATCTATCTCTGTCACGGAAACCAAACATTCTACTTCCGACGAAATTCGCAGCCTTGCTTTCATATTCTCCAAGGGTAGATATTGCCACAGCATCAAGTAGCTCAGGCGCCATTCGTAAGTAACAAGCCAACACAAGCATCATTTCTCTTGGGGTGCTCAGCTTCTTTCTAACGATCCCAGACACAATCTTTGCTGTTTCCACTATATCATCCGATTTTGAACGGCACACAATAGTGAATGCAGTGGAGTAGTTCCCCAAGCTTCCGCTTACATAGTTTGCTAGATGATTTCGAATATCAGCAGCAATTACAACCTGATTCGTTGATTTTTCAACCATCATCTCTGCAATCAAGTAATCATTCACCGAAATACTGTTGTCATGGCACAGCTTGATAATATCCTGTAGCTCTTCTGATGTCTTTGTCGCAAACGATATAGTTGGCTTATTTTCAGCTGCATATTTCTTTTCGAACTGTAAGTATTCTTGGTAGTCAACTTTTTGCGCTTCCTTTTTCCATTGACGGTTAGCGCTATCAATGACCATTTTGCTGATCCAAGGCAAATCGCTTCCTTTGGGAAGGTCCAGCAATGAAGTAATAAGCTGCTCGGCAGCAAAAGCAGGTCTTAGACCATTAACATAGTAGTCAGCAAACTCTGTGATCAGCCCCAGTAATCCACGTCCGTCACACAGTAAATGATGTGCAACAAATAAGATAGAAAAACTAGCTTTGCCAGCCTTGTTGGGGTAGGTCAGCACTTTAAGCATAGCTTCGGAATGAACATCCCACCCATTCACTGCAAGGCCCTGGTAGTCTTCCCCAAGAGTGTCAATTGCCTCTCTCTCGATAATCTTAATATGAATATCATTCTGTGGGTTATAATATGGACGTTCTTGCTCATCAAGAGCAATGAGAGAACTCAAAAACGGATGCGCCTCAACTAGAGTTTGTACAGTTTCGTTGATCTTGTTGAGATTATAGTCTGCATTTATGGAGCATAAAATCCCAAAATGCATATTTGGACACATGTAGTGTGCCCGTTCGGTGATAACATACTGTCTTTTCATATTATTCCCCATTCCAATCACACAAATCACACAGCTTAGTTTTCAAGAACCCTGAACTGATATCTATATACTAATACAGTAAACCTAAATTTGAAAGTGCAAACTCAACATCCAGTCCCAATCCAGTCCCAAAAACCCTTGAATCGATCAGGCATCATTCCCTGACGCAGAATACCATAAAGAATCAGTTTCATTTACGATCGGTAGCGGAGACTACACAATAAGAGTAGAAAACTAAGGCGACATCCAAAATGCAGCCAAGGGACCTGTCACCTTGGCTGCACTTAGCTGCAAATCTTTCAGAATCCAATATTCACTTTCGCTCACTTTTGCTGAATCACTTATTACTTAAAAGACGTCTATATGTGCTAAATAGTAATTGGCCAAAACTAGAGTTGTTCGCTAGTATGATTTTGTCGGCAATTACGATTCATACAGAATATTATTAATATTCTCAGCACTCGTTCTCGTCTGAATCAGTGACTGAAGCTTATTAAAGACCTTTGAAGGTTCCCCAATGAGGACATACCCGACAAAAACACCGTCACGGAAGACAAGCCTAGAATAGGAGAATTGATTCTTGTCATATGTCTGGTTTATATCATATGTGTCCCCAGACTGGTCCTGCTGGGAAGCACCAATATCTCCAGAGCAAACAACCCTTGTTTCCATAGAAGCTAGCATATAGGGGACGTTGGTCACTTTGTAGACAACATCTCCTCCCGCTGCATTTGTGCCGGCAACCTGGCCCTGTCCACTGGCCACAGACCACTGGCCGAACCATCTACCGCTCATACATGCAACATCACCTGCAGCATATATATCTCTAATACTGGTCTCCATTTTGTCATTAACTATCAAGAAACGTTCAATGTCCATCCCACTATCTTGACAGATGGCAGTGTTAGGAGCTACACCTACTGTTACGACTACTACGTCCGCATCTAGCAGCGTGTCATCGTTCATACGCACGTATCTAACGTGACCTTTGTCATCCCCTTCAAATCCTGCTACAGCTTTCCCACAAATTACTGAAATGCCCAAACTCTCTACCTTTTCTCTAAACACTTCAGACCCGTCTTCATCAAGCTGTTTAGGCAGAAGTCTTGGCATACCCTCTATCAATGTCACATCAATACCCATTCCGGAGATTTTATGTGCGGACTCAAGCCCGAGCAATCCACCGCCAATTACAACTGCCTTTTCTGTATCCGCAAGGCTCTTGTTAAGGGCCTCAATGTCCTCACATGTCCATATGGAGTGGACGCCTGAGAGCTCCTTGCCCTTAAACGGAGGCATTATCGGCGTGCTCCCGGTGGCCACAATTAGACTATCGTAGCTATAGTCTTCACCTTCTGCGGTTACTTTCTTTGCATCAGCATCTACAGCTGTAACTTTTTTTGACAGCTCCACCCGAATCCTATTGGTTTCAAACCAGTCCTCATTGTTGATTTGGATCTTGTTGTAATCTATACTTTTGCCAATGTAATCACATAAGCGGAGTCTATAATACGGCAAGCGGCTTTCCGCGCTTATCATCGTTATGCCTACATCGGAGTCCTGGGCTCTGGCTGCTTTTGCGGCAGAAAGCGCTGCTGTCCCTCCCCCGATAATCAAAATCTGTTTTGAACTACCTACATTATTCTGATTCATATTGCCTCCGTAAAAAGTAAATTTTAGATGCTGGGAAAGATATTATATCCAGTTATGGTTTACAGTTACCGCAAGGAGAATAACCCTGACTGATTATCTCATCTCGAGTGAGGCCAGTCTCTTTCCTATTCTTTTCACTCATCCGTTTCAAACTCGCACAGTGGGGCAAGTGGAATTTCTTTGTGTTCGTGTTTAGCACGAAAGATATCTCTGTCTTATCCTCATTCTGATCCTCTTTAGGCGATGGGGTAGGCGTAGTAGTAGGTGTCGGCGTAGACTCAGGTTTCGCTTGAGAAATTGGTGTCGTTTCTGATAGTGTACCCAAAGTATCTACATCAGCATTTCTAGTGACTGTATATGAAACTGTTTCACCATCGCTTGTGAAAACAATGTCACCCTGCATATCAGTTCGTAACACTTTGGCATCTGCGTCACGCAGACGGCTTAACACACTCTCATGGGGATGCCCATAAGAATTCTTTTTCCCTACCGAGATAACCGCATACTCCGGCATTATCTCCCTCAAGAAGGGATATGACGAAGACGTCTCACTGCCATGATGACCCACCTTGAGGACAGTGCTTTTCAAGTCGTACTCCATCTCCAAAATATCTTGCTCTTCCTCTCTCTCCGCGTCACCTGTGAACAGAAAGGATGTTTTCCCAAATGTAATCTTCAATACAATAGAGTTGTTGTTCATATTTTCATCGTTGCGGATAGGCCCCAATATCACTACATCAGCACTGCCCAGACTGAAGGTATCGCCAGCCTTTGGAACTGTGATACTTCGATTCTGTTTTTCTAGATAACTGACAAAGTTGCTAAATGCACGACTGTCATACTCTGTAATAGACCCCATTGCAGTGCCGACAGATGCATAGTTCAAAGCACCGGCCAATCCTCCAACATGGTCTTCATGGGGATGCGTGTTGATAATATAGTCAAGATGGTCAACACCGCGTTTCTTTAGATATGTATATATCAGGTTTGAATCTGCAGAATTTCCTCCATCAATAAGCATAGATTTGCCATCGCAGAGGATAAGGCTCGCGTCCGCCTGCCCTACATCAATAAAGTGCACCTCAAGGACGCTGCCAGTTGCTGTATTAGGATCAGCTGTTGAACCTATCACTGAAGGTGATTCAGACAATCCAGCTGATTCAGTTTTATCCGACTTATCGGTCTCCTGGACTATCTCCGTATCCTCTGTCTGCTGTGCTTCTATGACCTGTTGTGGCAAGTCCACGGAGTTATCATCTGTCGATGCGTTCGGCAGAGAAAACAGTGTCACCAGCACCAATAGTGCTGATACAGGTATTAGCAATACGGATTTACTTCCGGGATATAACCTCAATTTGTCCCTGAAGAAGTTGAAAATGTTACGCACAAAAAACCTCCATAACCATCAAAAGGAACGCGCTGTCTTGGAAGAAAAATATCCTTGCTTTGTCTTATTCTTGCTTTGTCTTATTATATCATTTTAGATATGCAAAGACAAACATCGTTTATGACAGCGCAAGGTTTTTTGAACAAACATTTCAATTTATGGCTGTAGAATCCATCTCAAACGAAGTTCGGTGCCGAAAGTACTTTCTCCGGCACCGAGTTCTCTAATTCCATTTAATTACTAATACGATATCTCACTTTGCAAAAACGTTCCCTTGTTTAGGTCATCAAAAGCTTTCTGCAATTCTTCCCTTGTATTCATTACGATTGGTCCGCCCCAGGCTATAGGTTCACCTAAGTAAGCGGAGCTTACGAACAACACCTGCACATTTTTATCTGCGGCTTTTATCGAAACTCGAGTTCCATCTGTAAGCTTTACTGCTGTCTTTTCCGTTATCAGCTCATCCGCAATGTAGGCATCGCCTAATAACGTAAAAAGCATGATAGACCGATCCTGCTCAGTGTTCAGGGTAATAGATGCGCCAGCGTCTAGGTGTATGTCGTAGTAATCCAGCGGGAGATACTTGCTTTTGTACCCCTTTGTCCCTTCATACTCACCAGCAAGTAATCTTATCATCCCGTTTTCGATCTCAATCTCCTGGATTTCAGAGTTCTTAATACTGCGATATGCTGGCGGAACCATCTTATCCTTTGCGGGAAGATTCAGCCATAACTGCACACCAAGCAGTCTTTCTGATGCCGGGAGTTGCTCTTCATGAAGAATACCCGAGCCTGCTGTCATCCACTGGACCTCACCATTACCAATAGTGTCAGCATTCCCTAAGCTGTCTCTATGGGTCATCTGACCTCTATACACATAGCTTATAGTTTCGATACCTCTATGGGGATGCATTGGAAACCCCTTGATGTAATCATCAGGATTTGTGCTGTCGAAGGAGTCGAGCATTAGAATTGGATCGTACTCATTAACTGTCTTATTTCCTAACACTCGCACTAGGTTTACGCCTGCTCCGTCCTGTGTTCTGTATCCTCGAACTTGCTTCAATATTTTTCTTTCCATTCTTTTCTCCTCACCAATCATAAGTAATAATATAGCGTTTTCATTACATAATCCAACACCAATAGGTTTTTGCTACTCAGACAGAGCCTGTCTACTGCACCTGCCTTAGGTAAAGATCAGGTAGGATTACTGCATTCTCGGTTTCATCATTGACTCCTTTCCATGCCACAATGAATCTGACCTGTGCTGTATGGGGGATATAACCTTTTTCCTCCATTTCCTTTAATCGTTGGATAAAGCTCTTTGAGTATTTGAGTACACGGATGCGTCTGCCGTCCAGTTCCGCCCGTAAGTATTCCCCGTCGAAATAAAGCTCTGTGCCGCTCTGAAGCATGAAGATGGTCTCTTTCTTGCCCTTGAAATAGTCTAAATACACATCTTTATGGGAGAGCTGAAGCATTATTTCAGAGGGTTCTGAATATTCTCGCTTATCGAAGTACCGTTCAACATCCTTTACTATAATATCGTCAAAGGCTTTATTGTTATAGTGTATGTACAGCTCATTCTTGGCGCGGGTCATAGCTACATACACTTTGCGTTTGTCTTCATCCGAGTTAACATAAACGTTGTTCATTAGCATGTAGACTACGTCGAACTCACGACCTTTGGCTTTGTGGAAGGTAGACACAAGGATCTCAGACGTTTCGAACTTATAGAAGTCTTCAAATTTGGATTCTTTAATGAACTCCTCAAGGTCGGAGCGGTACAGAATATTGTCAGATGCTTCTCTAAACTCTGAAAGTAACCTCAAACATATATCAAGACAGCTACTGGTCTTATATGTTGCCTTCAATTGATCCTCAGCAGTCCTCCACACTGCATCCGATATAGTTGGGGACTTTGAATGCCTATCTATTGTTTTGAGGAACAGTCTCATCTCGGCAAGGTTATACAACTGAAAACCGTCGTTTGACTGTATTAGTCTAGCAGGGAGTCCCTCCTTCTTTAGCAGCCCGAGAACTCGTGCCGCCTCTTCGTTAGTATTTGTGAGAACGCATACAGTTCCATCAGACTTATTTCTCTTGATATGGTTGACAACTGGTATTTCTAAGTTGGAAGAGGTGTGCTTTATTAACCGGACAGTACCGTTATCCCTCTGTACAGCTTTTCCCGGTTTTTCTTTCATGCGGTTGATTATCGTGGACGCAAAGGAATTCGCAAGAGAAACGATATTTGCCCTGCTACGATAGTTTTCCGGCATCTCATACTTTGTGGCACCATGTTCTGTGATAAATAAGCGTAGATATTTTGAATTGGACCCCCTGAATTCAAAGATGTTCTGGTCGTCATCACCTACCGCAATTACGCGCATAGTTTCATTTTTTCTCATCAAAGCTTCGATCAAGGCGTACTCGTCCTCGACCATATCCTGTGCTTCATCTATAACAACTACCGTCTTAGCAATTAGAGATGGTTCAACCTCATCATTGTTGATCATATCGACTGCTTTACGCACCACATCATTTATACCTTCAAGGCTGCCAACTCTTCCCAACAAATCAAAACTGTACGAATGAAAGGTCTTTATATCAACAAATCGAGCAGCGTTCCCAATAAGCTCAATTAAGCGCTTTTTGAACTCGGTAACCGCAGAGCGCGAAAAAGTAAGCATGAGCAGTTGGTCGTGTTTTACGTCCTCAAGCTGCAGCAGCGATGCCAACTTGTGCACCAATACACGTGTCTTTCCGCTCCCAGGTCCTGCAACTGTGACAATATATTGTGATCTATCATCCTTTATAATCCTGCTCTGTGTCTCCGACAACTCTCCAAAAAGCACGTCATGCTTATCCGGAGTTATGTTACGGGTTATTTCAACAGCACGCTCTCCCTTAAAATATTCTGCGATGAACTTCTTATAATCCATTTGGAAATAGTCCTGAACAAACTTCAGCGCCTTTCCATAGTCCCTAACCATGAGGTTTGCATACTCGCCCACAATGTGTATTTGCTGAATCTTCTGTCTATAAAACTCATCCAGTGAACGGTAGTCCTCCAGCCTATAGCGCCTCTTGTTATCCAAAACTAGCCGTTCAATTTCAAGGGCATTGTACAACACAAGGAATCCGCCCTCGAGGCGCATAGCACTTATCTTAGATAGATAGAGCAGTGCATCTTCAAAATCGGAGGTTGTAGCATTTCTCTCATACAGCGAAATCTGAGCAGAGTCGAGATAGGCGCGGTGAAGTCCAAGGAGTGAGAACGGAACATCTACTTCCCCTGCCTTGTTACTAGACATACTAGTACTCCGGTTAGAAAGCTCCTCAACTATAAAGTCACACACATTCATTCGTTGCTCATACTTCTTGCGCATTGTACTTGGGTCGATGGCGGGCACAATATCCATCTTAACGTCCAAGTTGAACTGGCCTTTGCGAGTGTAGGCTTTGATTCGCCAATAGTTAAGAATTGTACGGATATTTTTGACAGATGACTTAATGCCCTCATCCATGGCGCGCTCATTCAGCTCTTTTAAGTTAAAGCTGTAACTATCACCGTCTAACTGTGATATTAGAAAGTCCTCCAGCATGGAGAAGTTCTTAAGTGTCTCTCTCGATTTGCTAAAAGAATCTGTGCGCTGAATATATGCAGTCATGTCATTCCAGTCGTCTAGCAGACCCTCTTCACGCATCAGTTGGATAGCATCGATCACCTCTGCTTTTTCGATACCCAGCATATCCGCTAAATAGTCCACCCGGGACTCACCGTCATCATCCCCCGCTTTTGATTTACTTCTATTCGATACTAGATTATGTATGATCCTCTTTGCATTGATCAGCTGCTTTTTATCAAACATCCCAGACTGTTCTAACCTGGCGTTTGCCTCCACCACATCCTTTGCCTGTATGCTTGTAGCATAGACACGGGGAACGTTCCTTCCTCGCCTCACGTATCCTGCATTCTCAAGGGCAGCAATCGCTGCCTTAACCTTTACTTCCACCTCTGAAGCAGTTTCGTTCCATCCTGCTTGGCGCGCTATCTCCAATGGCGAACAGCTCACAGTAGGTCTAAACTTGGTTAAGTCCTTTATGGCCCTCCATACCTGCTGTATCTCACTGATACTGAGCTTAGTCTGGTTCAGTAAAATAAAATGCTTGTCCAAATCACTATTATTGTAAAGGACGTAGCATTCAGCTTCCAGGTTCTCGTCTCTACCAGCGCGACCAGCTTCCTGAACATAGTTTTCAAGAGAATCGGATATGTCATAGTGAATAACCAGCCCAACATCTTTCTTGTCCACGCCCATACCAAACGCAGAGGTCGCAACAATTACCTTTATCTCATTGCGCAGAAACGCCTCTTGGTTTTCGATCTTTTCCAGAACCTCCATTCGCCCGTTATATGGCTTTGCAGGCAAACCATCGCTAGTAAGCTTTTCAGCCAACTGCCGCGACTTAGCGGTTCTAGATACGTACACAATAGTTGGACAGTTCTTTGTCTGTATCAATGAGCGTAATGCCCAGTACTTATCTTCCTCTGTCTCTCTAAATAACACACCATAGCGCAAGTTCTCTCTTGTAGCGTCTGTTGCATACAGCTCTAGGTCAAGGTCAAGGCATTTCTTAAAATATTCGCGTATATCGCTTATTACCTTTTGTTTAGCTGTTGCGGTAAAACACGATACCGGAATCCTTTCTTTTCTGCCCTTCCTTTTCTGCAGTTGACTTATAAAGTCCCCGATATAGAGGTAGTCCACCCGGAAATCCTGCCCCCAAGCAGAAAAGCAGTGCGCCTCATCTATTACAAACCTGCTAACATGACGAAGTGTTAACAGTCTCTCAATAGTTCTAGAGCGCAACTGCTCAGGTGATATGTATAAAATTGTAGCCGCTCCGCTCTCAACCCTAGCAAGGGCGTCAGCTCGTTCAATCGGGTTCAATAGTCCGTTGACCGTTACGGCCTCAACTATTCCTCTCTTCTCGAGATTGTCAACCTGGTCCTTCATAAGGCTCTGCAGAGGTGAAATAACAACTGTCAGCCCATGAGTTGACTCACCGGCCATCAAAGCAGGAAGCTGAAACGTAACAGATTTTCCACCGCCTGTTGGAAATATGGCGAGCAATGATTTTCCCTCTACAGAGGCTCGGGCGGCATTCTCTTGCAGAGGCTCACCATTAAACGTACGGAAACTGTCATATCCAAAAATCCGCTTCAACCCGGATCGCACGTCCAAGCTCTCTCTGCAGTAACTGCAAGGTTCACGACAAGGGATACCCCGCAAAAGTCTCACTACATACTCAACCCCGGGATAAGTCCTCAAAACCCACGGGGGAATAATGGAGTGCCTGTCTCCTGAGCCAATCATGGCCAAGGCATATGCAAGCTCAATCGGGCTGTTCTTCACAAATGTGTCTATATCTACATTTGAGCATATTATTCCGTCGAACTCAATTCTTACTACCTGCGAAACATCTGGTAAAGTTTCAATACCACAATACCTAAAAAAGCCCCTAAACTCCGGAAACCTATATAGTAAAGAGCAGTATATCCTCTTCAAACCGGGTCTGAGCTCATGAAATGCATTTACTTCGTCATAGAATAAGCGCATTGCCTTAATTGAGTCATTGAGCGGGTTATTTAGCTCATCCGTCTGAAGCTTGTCATCCTTAAGCAGTGCATGATAGGGCCTTCTTGGAAACAACAGCGGGGATAAATACAGTGTGTCGATAAAAACCTGTCCGCTTTCAAAAATATCTCCTATGTATTTTAAGTCATGTTCCAAAATATTATGACCGCATATATATTCCGAACCGGAAACAAACTCCCTGAATTGACTCTTTGACCCCGAATGAAACCGTGCCCCTTCCTTCACAGCCCCGATATCGAGTAGCTTTCCATCTAAACCAACTTCACTATCAACAAATACAATAGATTTCATTGATTCAGTCTTCCTTTCGCATAAGTCTTCTCAGCAATGCCTCATCGTTTGATAGTTTCAACTTATGGCTTATTCGTTATGATTCATTGTCTTCAGGGTTATCATTGAACAACATTTCCGGGTTCTCAGCTACCAGACGAACAAACAGCTCCGCAATGTTCGGATCAAACTGTGTACCTGCGTTATGTTTAATCTCCTTAATTGCATCTTCTATCGGTATAGCCCGGCGGTACACCCTGTCATTGGTCATTGCATCGAATGCATCTGCGACAGAAAGGATACGCGATGCTATTGGGATCCTCTCCCCTTTCAGTCCCTCAGGATAACCAGTTCCGTCCCAACGTTCATGGTGATATAGAATGTACTCGGCTATATGTTTAAGCTGAGGCATTGAAACAGCAATTCGGTAGCCAATCTCGGAGTGCTGTCTCATTATCTTCCATTCCTCTCTGCTCAACTTTTCAGGTTTGTTTAGAATTTGATTATCAACTATGACTTTACCAATGTCATGGAGCTTGGATAGCAGCTGCAAATCATCTAGCTCTGTTTGCGATAGACCCATTGCTCTCCCGATCATTGTTGATAACCTTCCCAGACGCTGCCCGTGTTCTTCTGTCTCCTGACTCTTTGCGTACAATGTCGCCATAATGGAAGATACGATGGCAGAGTGGGAGCTGTTTTGATTCAGCATCTTTCTGCGGCGCATGTTTTCATCCGCCTCTGCCGTTACATTCTGCAACTCCTGTGTTTCCACTTCCTTTGTGCTGTGACCTATTGAGACACTTATATCGTACAGAGAATCTGTATTACACCTGTTGTAGCTTTCAATTGAACTCTTGATTTTTGCTGTCAAAAGATCCGCAGCCTGACTATCAGTGTTTGGCAGAAGAATCAAGAACTCACCGCTACCAGTGTGGCCAATCACATACTCCCCCTCTAGGCAGTTTCGGAGCAGCTGCGCCGTCTTCAAAATCAAGTAGTCCCCCTCTTGAGTGCCATAAGCGTCATTGATAACCCGAAGCCCGTCAATATCGCATATGGCGACAGATAAGGGTAAGTACTCCGGTTGATCTAGACGTCTCTTCTCCTGCTCCATATAATTACGGTTATATAGGCCTGTGAGAAAGTCGTGCTCTCTAAGATACTCGATCTGACGTTCCTTTTTCTTTCGATCGGTATAATCAAGTATTACACCCTCAAGCGCCTCTACATTGCCGTCGTCATCATAGATGCCCTGACCAAGCTCCAAAACCCATTTTCTCTCACCGGTTTTTGTCACAATCTCATATTCAGCGCGAAACCACTTGCGTTGGGGCAGCACCCGGTTCCATTCATTTCGAAGGGTCTCAGAATATTCGGGCGAAATTATATCCTTGAAAGTTACCCTATTATCCAAATCATCCGAAAAGAAATCCTCCACCCTATAACCAGTGAGATCAAAACAGCCCTCCGACACAAACTCCATTGTCCATTTTTGATCATCTTTACACCGGTAAGCCATACCGGGGATATGGGAGAAAAACACCGACTTGCTTCGTTCACTTTCCTGACGGGATTGCTCAGCCTGTTTGTACTTTAGGTTCTCCCTCAGAAGGTTGAACAGAGTAATTACAAGCGCTATCAGAAGTATAACCATTAATACATCTGGAATCATCTTTTTTAACAGGTTTGTATGCCACTCACTAGCTGAGTAGCTCAACCCTAGAACAGCGACAACTTTCTCGTTCGAATCAAAAATCGGCACCAGTACTCTAATCCAATTTCCGCAGGGAGTTGGAAGCGGCCCTGTAACAACACTTTCTCCTGTATCAAAAGGCTTACTGTTAATCTCGATCGTCTCAGAACAGCTGCGGTTTGCCGGAAGAGAAGTGTCAGAATCTGCATCTGATGAATCTACTGTAATACTAATGCTGCCGTTGTTTCTTTGTAGAATATAGGCATAGTAAATTGGGTCGGTGACCTCAACCAGTTGTACTAGAGATTGCTCAACAAGTAGGCTCTCCGGCGAATCCGCTTGCTGATACAGTTGCGCGATATGCTCCACATGCAAAAGTGAACCCACTGACTGTGCCAGCTGAATGGCTTGTAACTCTCCCATTCGCTTATACCTGTACCAGGCAATGCTCAAATAAAGGCCTGCTAACACAGTTAGAACAAGAATAATCGAAATTATCGCTAGAGGTTTACGAGCATTCACGACAGGCAAAAAGTTCTTAGATTGTCTTTCCTTCATGACTCACCCTCCTAAACGAGGCTGCTCATCACTAATTACATAGCTACTAGAATTACATAGAACCTACTAAAATTACATAGAACCTACTAAAAACAACTACACAAATCTCTCTGTCTCGGATTACTTCACTCAATTTCGACAATCAGATTTGGATTTCTACTCGAATTATGTATAATTATAATATATAATATATAATAGCATTTACAGCAGAACATTACAATTTCTTTCTAAAAAATCCGGTTACCGGAAATTGTCAGTTACCGTAAATTGTAAGTCAAGGTGAAACACTTTTCTCAATGAAGATGTGAAGATATGAAAGATATAAAAATATAAAATATAAAGATGGAAAATATGCGGTCAGTCGCATACTTTGCAAAGAGGAAGATACAGCAGATACATATAATGCGAAAAATGCGCAGAAATCGAAGTAATGTGTGAATGGTGCAGAGGAAATCGACTCATTTATGCGGTATACGTTATAGAATATGCTGCGTACGATATATCACCGAGAGAGGATCCACACACAACTCAAAATCTTGCGCAGAAACCGTGATTTACTAATGATAACAGACAATACTAACGAAATCGAAGACGTCTACACTGCAGGTAAAAGTGTTAATACAAATGTGTTTCTAGCGAGGTTGCTAAAATTCTCAAATGCAAATAGTGAATTGTAGTTCTCTAGTCCTACATAAGTACGTTCTATAGCACCTGGCACAAACGAATATTCGTAAAACGAAGCTATGATAGAAAACAGTGCTGGCCACAGCTTGAGCATTGCTATAAGGATAATTGCCGGAATTGCCACTACAAATGGCGAAAGACCTTTTCTCGAATTTTTGGAATCATCCAAAACAGTCCCTCCTTCATATCCATTAGCAGGAACACTAGCCGTAAGCACATGACTTAGTCATGGAGAGTGCCGATATAAGTGAAATAGTCGAATGATGCCCAGTTTTCGCTGACGGTACCATTAGCACTTGCAAACATGCCAACATAGGTCCCCACCATTCCTCCAACTATTTCAGGATTGATAAGACTACCATCCACGTTGCCGATAAGCGCCATATCCTCTTCGCTCTGACCGTAATAGAAGTTAAAATCCTGTTCAGAGACTTCTAGTTTGAGGTACACATAGTCGTTATCACATTCAACTTCATTAACAGTTGTTTCAACGGTGTTTGACTTGAAGTGCGGCAAGTGGACGCCTCCGTTGATGTTGCCGGTGGAATGGATCAGACGCAATATTTGCTTGTTATCCTTCATTGCCCTTTCCACACGATAATGGTAGTTAGAAGCCTGCAAAATTATTAGTCCTGCAGTTTCAGACTCATTCTCCGGTACAAAGAGCATTTTGGTTGATGCGGTAAAGTTTACATCGCATTGACGTCTACCGATAAAGCTTACATTGTCTCCCCTTTGTGTCTTTAGTAAGGCGGACTCCCTGACTGGTACGAGTTCCCTTGAAATCGATCTGGGGAGACATTTAAGTTTTAGCATACTGTTTTCGAGCTTCCAGAAATCATCATAAGGGGTACCCCAGAAATTCCATTGCAGGTCAAGTTCGTCACCATCAAAATCATCGGTTGTGTCCTGCTTTGGAAACTCTGTCCAAGGAAGATCTGGTGCAAGGTAACACCACTCAACCTTTCCTGTTCCCGGACTGATTACTGGCCAATCATTCTCCCATATTACAGGAGCTATAAATGTTTCTCTGCCCAGATTTTTGTGGTATCCACCAATAAGGCGAGAAGCTAGCATAACAGCGTACCACTCGCCGTTTTGTGTATCTACCAGGTCGGCATGCCCCACATTACAGATAGGGTAGTCATATCCAAGATGTCGGTGTGTCATAATGGGGTTAGCGGGATTTCCCTCATACCATCCGTTGAGTGTACGGCTTCGGGCAACTGTTACAGAGTGATAGTGTTCGGTTCCTCCCTCAGCAATAATAAGGTAGTACCAGCCGTCCTTTTTATATATATGCGGAGCTTCTGGCGATGCTGCATTATTTAGTGCACTATCCCAAATGTGGTACTCCTCACCCGTAGCCCTCATCAAGTTAACATCAAATGACTTCAAATATATCCCGCGGCCGGTCAAACCGTTGGGCTTTGTAATAGTTCCTGTCCCTACAACATACGCACTTCCATCATCATCAAAAAAGAGGGAGGCATCAATACCGGGGACATCTTCTAGAAAGTACGGTTCCGACCATGGGCCAGCAGGATCAGTAGCCTTCAAGATGAAGTTGCCTCTATCGCAAAAGTTAGCGTCAATGATATAGAATACTCCGTCATGGTGACGAATTGTTGGTGCCATAACACCGCCAGCTACGGCGTTTGCAAAAACGTGCAGCTGTGATGGACGGCTTGCGGCATAGCAGAGCAGCCTCCAATTACATAGGTCCTTGCTGTGAAAAACAGGGATCCCAGGGAACATTTCAAATGTTGATGTAACCAAGTAGTAGTCATCCCCTACCCGGCATATGGAGGGATCGGGATAAAATCCAGGTATAATTGGGTTTTTCATCATTCTGTCCATAGTGTTTTTCTCCTTCCGATTCAGCACTTAGCCCTGCTAAGTCTTAGTTACATCCATTCTAGCACAGAGGACCTAAGGAATCAATGAACGCTTCCTTAAGTCCCCTGTGCTCTCAATTTGTTATAACTGTCGTATCACAGTAGTAATCAGTGGCGTACTAGCTGCATTCCAATCATGCACTGTACT
>JAAYOS010000179.1 GCA_012520195.1 Clostridiales bacterium
AGGTAAGCCTAGGGTGATATTTACACCAGATATTTCCTTCCACACCTGCCTTTCCTTATCATATACAAATCCTAGAACCTTCAGCGGTATATGACCTTGGTCGTGATACATGGCTACCACTATATCATACATACCTCCGTAGGCCTTTGAAAAAATAGTATCTGGGGGAACTGGACCATCCACATCTATCCCCTTCTCCTTGGCAAGTTGGATTGCCGGAATAATTTCTTCCATTTCCTCATGGCCAAACAAGCCATTTTCTGAGCTATGGGGATTTAATCCTGCCACAGCTATCTTGGGGTTTTCAATGCCAATCTTTTTACAAAACTCCTCCCCAATCACTATCAAATCATATACCCTGTCCTTCTTTACTAGGTCGCAGGCCTCCCTCAGGGAAACATGGGTAGAGACATGCAGGACCCTTAGGTTTTCATGGGCTAGTAACATGGTATACTTTTCTGTTTTAGTCTTCTCTGCATAAAACTCAGTATGACCTGAATAATTGTATCCTGCTAGGTTTATGGCCTCCTTATTGAAGGCATTAGTCACTGTGGCATGGATTTTTCCTTCCAAAGCCAGATCTATCACCTTATCCACGTATTGAAAGGAAGCCTCTCCTGCCTCCTTGGATACAAGCCCAGGTTTGATGAGATTCATATCTGCATTTTCCAAGTCATAAACGTCTATTGTTCCATAAGTAAAAACTGCATCTTCTACATCCTTTATCGCATTCACTTGAAAGTCCTCTTTCCCTATAAGCTCCAAGGCCTTCCTCATGGTAGAGGCATCACCTATTATCAAGGGGTTGCACCTATCATAAATCTCCTTATCCACTAGGACCTTGGCACTAATCTCTGGTCCAATACTGGCAGGGTCCCCCATGGTAATGCCTATTATCTTCTTAGTCATGTCTAGTTCTACACCTCCCATCACTCCCCTCATTTAAGTTCTGGATTTTCCTCTATAAAGTTTCTAATAGCCTCCAAGCCTTTCTCTGGAACTAGGTTAAAGGGTGACCGGCATTTGCCTACGTCATAACCCATCATGCTGACTGTCTCCTTGATAATGGTATTTGAATTACCATATTTAAATAGACCCCTGTATTTAGTAATCCTATCCTGCCTGTCCTTGGCCTTTTCCAAGTCATCTGCCATAAAGTAGTCATAGATTTCAGCCACGGTCTTTGGATATGAGTTTGAACAACCAGCAACAGCTCCATCCCCACCTGCCTGTAGGGTAGGTAATATTAGGGAATCATTGCCTGATAGGACTATGAAGTCCTCCCTCTTCTTCTTAATCTCTAAGTAGGCTAGAATATTTAAAAAGTCTCCGCTACTATCCTTTATCCCAACTATATTATCTATCTCACTCAGCCTCTCCACCGTTGCCGGTAGGAGTTTATTACCGGTCCTAGCTGGAATATTATAAAGGATTATAGGTAGGTCAACCGCCCTGGCAACCTCCCTGAAGTGATGGATCAATTCATCCTGGGAGGCCTGGGCAAAATAGGGGGTTATGATGGAAAGGGCATCTGCACCCAATTCCTTGGCTTTCTTTGAAAGCTCCACTGTATCCTTGGTGGAGATGCAGCCTGTTCCAGCATAAACAGGGATTCTTTTATCCACTTTAGAAATTGTAGCCTCCAAGACTGATACCTTCTCTTCCCAGTCTAGGGCGTAGGCTTCACCATTGGTTCCTAGGGGAAAGATTCCGTGTATTCCAGCTTGAATTAGTCTATCTACTTGCTCTTCTAAACTCTTAAAATTGATACTCCCATCTTCATACATGGGTGTTATGGTTGGAGTAATTATTCCTTTTATTTTCATACTAACCTCCTTACATTATCTTCCTATATACCCTCTTGATGTTCTCAAGTTTGTACTCCTTCTTGTTATTTCTTAAAAGTCTCTGGACCGATAGGGCTGCCTCTGCTAGATAGTAAAGGTCCTCCTCGCCTATATTGAACTCTACTAAATTAGATGGTATGTTGATTTCCTCTAGTAATTCCCTCAGCCAATCCAGTACCCACTGGGCCTTGCTGTCCTTACCATCTAGAGGATTGATATAGTCATAGATCTCCTCCAATTCCGTCTCTATTGTTTCAAAATTCTCCTCAAAGACCGGGACTAGTAGAATAGCATTGGATAGGCCGTGGGGGATTCTGTACTTTCCACCTAAGGGATAGCTAAGTGCATGTACAGCTGTTGTTCCTGCAGATGCAATAGCTATCCCTGCATAAAAGGAGGCTAGTAACATATTCCCTCTTGCCACCATGGAGTCAGTCTTATAGCTTTCTAGTAAATTATCATGGATGAGCCTTATAGCTTCCAAGGAAAACAAGTCACTTAGTTGGTTGGCCTTGTTGGATGTAT
>JAAYOS010000163.1 GCA_012520195.1 Clostridiales bacterium
CTAAGTGGGCAAGAATCCCATATGAAGTGCTCGAGACTGTCTCAAGGCGAATAGTAAACGAAGTTGACCATATAAACCGTATTGTGTACGATATTACGTCAAAACCACCTGCGACGATTGAGTGGGAATAGACATAACAGAGCCCCGAACCATTTGGTTCGGGGCATTTTCACGTGCAACAAATCATTCGGTGCCTTCTTCGATGTACATTTTGATTGCATAAAAGGACTTGTCACTGATGACATGTTCTATTTTACATGCATCCGTTGCTGCGGTCTCCTGGTCAACGCCTAGTTTCACTAAAAACTTTGTGAGTAGTGTGTGTCTTTCATATATCTTTTCAGCGCGCTGCATTCCGGTGGAAGTAAGTACCAACGCACCTGACTTGTCGGTGGAGACAAGCCCTCTTTTTTTCAAAAGACCGACACCTCTGCTGACGCTGGGTTTAGAATATCCCATATGTTCAGCTACATCAATGGAGCGCACCGGTTCACCGTGTTGCGAGAGGATGTAGATAGTTTCGAGATACATCTCACCGGATTCATGAATGCTCATAATAACAGCTCCTTTTCTATGAAAAGATTAGCATGATACTACCTAAAAATCAAGTTTTATGGGGGCAGAAACACAAATCACACAATCATTCTTGCGAGGAAAGGAGCATTTTTGGATGTTTATATCAAAGTTGAGAATTCTGTTGACACCGACGAAAGATGTAGTATAATATAATGGAGTTAGCAAAGGCTAACTGCGTGGTAATTTAGATCTTAGGTTACCAAAGAAGAAATCCAATACAAAGATAAGGGATGTGATGGATTGATTCCTCTCAGCTTAGCAGTTGTGGGTAAGGAGAACACCATAAAAAGAGTCGGTGGCAATCCTGAAGTAAAAAGACATCTTGAGAATCTCGGAGTTGTCCCGGGCGGGAGAATAAACATCGTCAGCAAGCTCGATGGTAATGCCATTATAAACGTTAAGAATTCGCGCATTGCAATCAGCGAAGAGATGGCACGAAAAATTATGGTGTGATGGTGGAGAATATATGAAGACATTAAGACAGGCAAAGATTGGTTCTACAGTTAAGGTCGTTAAGATGCACGGCCAGGGGGCGGTAAGACGCCGTATTATGGATATGGGTATCACAAAAGGCGTTGAGATTTACGTTCGAAAAGTTGCTCCACTAGGCGATCCCCTTGAGATCAATGTGCGGGGATACGAGCTGAGCCTGCGAAAAGCCGACGCCGATATGATTGAGATAGAGTAGCACACAGAGTAGTAGAAAGAGTAGTACTACAGATATAGTAACAATCACTGATGCAAATCCTACCATGGGCAGAGCCCAAGATATTTTATGACATGGAAGTTAGCAGCCGCTAATTGAAGATAAACCTAAGAAAGAGAGGCAATGGGATGGGCATAAGAATAGCCCTCGCGGGTAATCCAAACAGTGGGAAAACAACATTGTTCAATGCACTTACTGGATCCAATCAGTATGTAGGCAACTGGCCGGGAGTAACTGTCGAAAAAAAGGAAGGAAAGCTCAAGGGCAGGGACGACGTAACTATCGTCGACCTTCCGGGTATCTATTCGCTATCGCCCTATTCGCTTGAAGAGGTTGTGGCACGTAACTACCTGATTGGTGAGCGTCCAGACGTGATTCTTAATATAGTGGATGGAACAAACCTCGAACGTAACCTTTACCTCACGACACAACTTACCGAGCTGGGAATACCGGTGGTAATTGCCATCAACATGATGGATGTCGTCGAGAGGAACGGTGACAGGATAAATACCGCGGAACTTTCCAAAAAGCTCGGTTGTAGAATCGTTGAGATTTCCGCAATAAAGGAAACCGGGATTTTGGAGGCTGCGAACGCCGCTGTAGACGCTGTGAGAAACGGAAAAACTGTACCGATGCACACGTTCTCGGGAATCGTTGAGCATGCACTGGCACATATTGAAGAGGCAGCGGTCCACGATATGCCTGAGGAGCAGCAGCGCTGGTATGCGGTCAAGATATTTGAACGGGATGACAAGGTGCTTGAGGCCCTGAAACTGGATGCAGACAAACTTGCACATATTGATAAGGATATAAAGAAGGTTGAGGCTATACTAGATGATGATGCGGAAAGTATTATCATTAATGAGAGATACAACTATATTTCGAGCATCATAAAATCCTGCTACAAGAAAAAGAATGCAGGAAAGCTCACATATTCAGATAAAATCGATAGGATAGTTACCAGCCGTGTGCTTGGGCTGCCTATTTTTGCGGCAGTTATGTTCCTTGTCTACTACATCTCCATGGTTACTATAGGAGCAGCGGCGACAGACTGGGCAAACGAGCAGTTATTTGGTGATGGCTGGTATCTATTTGGAACCGAAATATGGGTTCCGGGAATACCCGCGCTCCTAAGTAATGGCCTTGAAGCTGTCGGTGCAGCTGAGTGGCTCAACGGGCTCATCGTTGATGGAATTGTTGCAGGCGTTGGAGCCGTCCTCGGTTTTGTTCCGCAGATGCTTGTACTTTTCCTCTTGCTTGCACTTCTAGAGGCCTGCGGATACATGTCTCGTATCGCATTTATCCTAGACAGACTATTCCGTAAATTCGGTCTATCCGGCAAATCTTTTATACCTATGCTTATAGGTGTTGGGTGCGGTGTACCCGGTGTTATGGCTTCAAGGACCATTGAGAATGAGCGCGACAGACGTATGACTGTAATGACGACTACATTCATGCCTTGCAGCGCAAAGGTACCGTTTATATCGATGATCGCCGCCGCAATCTTCGGTGGTTCAGCCCTGGTAGCGACAAGCGCTTACTTTGTAGGTATGGCAGCCATTGTTGTATCGGGTATCATCTTGAAGAAGACAAGAATGTTTGCAGGTGATCCAGCGCCCTTTGTTATGGAGCTACCACCGTACTATATGCCTCCCTTCAAGTCGGTTGTCCGCACTACCCTGGACAGGGGTTGGAGCTTTATAAAGAAGGCAGGCACCATTATATTGCTATCATCAGTACTAATATGGTTTACTTCCTACTTTGGCTTTATCGATGGCACGTTCCGTATGCTTGCGGAAGAAGAAATCAATCACTCCATTCTGGCTGCAGCCGGTGGAGCTATAGCTTGGATCTTCAAGCCCCTTGGATGGGGTAACTGGCAGTCTGCGGTAGCCTCGATTACAGGCCTCATCGCAAAAGAGAATATCGTCGGATCAATGGGTGTGCTCTTTGGTGGCGGCGATGCCTCCCTAAATGTGACTTTGGCTACGGTATTCACCGGAGTTAGCGGATATTCCTTCCTCGTGTTCAATCTGCTATGTGCACCATGCTTTGCGGCGATCGGTGCCATCAGGGGAGAAATGAACGACTCAAAGTGGACTTGGTTCGCAATTGGTTATCAAAGCGTATTTGCCTATGCTGTTTCTCTGATGATAAATCAGTTCGGATCAGTACTCACCGGAAATACCAATATTATCGGCCTGGTTGCTGCGTCTGTGGTTTTGGTCTTCATAATATATATGTTGTTTAAGCCCCATAGGGAGCCAACCAGACTTAGTTCCAAGCTGCCCAATCCGGTTTGATTCTATAACCCATGAAAGGGGATGTGTAAAAAGTGTTTACGTGGATTTTAGCGAATCTTGCGACGATTCTGATTAGTCTTGTGCTTCTGGCTGTCTTTTCGCTGATAATATTCAATATCGTTAGGAAAAGAAAGAGAGGCGAGTCCTCCTGCGGAAGCTGCTGTTCGGGTTGCGCCCTGGCAGATAAGTGCCATCCGGGAGCATTTGAGAATATAGCACAGAGGTAGAATAGTCTTTTAGAGGGTAAGCTCACGGTAGCTTGCCCTTTTTTTATGCCTGATAATTATGCACATAACACGGCGCCTGGTTGCTTGGGAATTGGGAAATCTTACAATAATGAATAAAATTTCATTAACGCTTGATTTATATGCACAGATATAGTATTATTCACGTATTATTATACAACTGTTGAGAATATTATGCAGTATAGGGATAGCGAGATCCCTTCTCGCGGTTTCAGGCGGGGCGTATATGCAAGTGAGGTGTATATGGATGAATAAGGTATTTATTGACGGTAGCGCAGGTACAACTGGATTACGTATATATGAGCGGCTTGTAGAACGAGAAGACATACATATTCTTACTCTCCCAGAGAAGATGCGCAAAGACCCGGATGCAAGGAAAGAGATGCTGAATACTGCAGATGTCGTCTTTCTCTGTCTGCCGGACGATGCAGCGATAGAAGCCGTATCCTTTATTGAAAACACGGAAGTTACTGTTTTGGATACGTCAACTGCCCATCGGACAGAGAAGGGGTGGACGTATGGTTTGCCTGAACTAAGTGTTCGGCACGAGCAGGAAATTATTGCGTCGAAAAGAATAGCGGTACCCGGATGCCATGCCTGTGGCTTCATTGCTCTTGTACATCCGCTTGTTAAAACAGGTGTTTTGAAGAGAGAAGCGCAAATATATTGCCACTCAATTACAGGGTACAGTGGTGGCGGAAAGAAAATGATTGCGCAATACGAAGAGCGACCGAAAGATTCACTGCTTACGGCACCCCGCCAGTATGCACTTGCGCAGACACATAAGCACCTGAAGGAGATGAAGGCAATATCGGGTATCGCCTCAGAACCGATATTCTGCCCAATTGTATCCAGTTACTATAGCGGTATGCTTGTAACAGTCGCACTTTTCGCAGAGCAGCTAAGTGATGGTAATAGTATTGATGATGTGCGCAGTGTACTCAAGGAGCGATATGGAGAAGGCGAAATAGTAAGCTATTGTGACGATGATGATGAGCAAGGATACATGTCGGCTGTAAGGCTCTCGGGTAAAGACTCTATGCAGATTAGTGTATATGGCAACGATAGTAGGATACTACTCACAGCGCGATATGATAACCTTGGCAAAGGCGCTAGCGGCGCCGCGATTCAGTGCATGAATTTAGTCTTAGGGGCCGATGTGGCAACAGGACTAGATCTATAGGAGGCGAGCAAATGAATATTATCTCAGGTGGTGTCTGTGCCCCTAAAGGTTTTGCAGCAAACGGGGTTCACTGTGGAATACGTAAAAACAAGAGCAAGAGGGATCTGGCGCTTATCTATAGCGAGTTTCCCGCAAATGCTGCAGCGGTTTATACGACGAATTTGGTTAAGGGCGCTCCGTTAACGGTAACAAAAAATAATCTAGCTGATGGTAAGGCCCAGGCGATCATCTGCAACAGCGGAAATGCGAACACGTGTAACCCTAATGGAATCGAAATAGCTGAGCAGATGTGTAAACTCGTAGAAAAAAACCTAAATATTAATGCAAATGATGTTATTGTGGCTTCGACAGGGGTAATTGGTCAGGAGCTCTCGATCGATCCAATAGAGGGAAGTATGACGGAGTTAGTGAAAGGTCTGGGTGATCACAGCGAAAAGGCTGCGGAAGCTATTATGACGACCGACACAAAAATCAAAGAGATTGCAGTTTCTTTTCTGGTTGACGGTGTGGAGTGCAGGATTGGTGGGATTGCTAAGGGGAGCGGGATGATTCACCCGAACATGGCGACAATGCTTGTGTTTATCACTACCGACTGTAATATATCGAGTGAGATGCTTCAGGTAGCGCTTTCAGACGACGTGAAGGACACCTTTAACATGATCAGTGTGGATGGCGATACATCCACAAATGACATGGTCGCGATCATGGCCAACGGCGCCGCGGGAAACAAAGACATTCAATGTAAAGGCGAGGCATATGACATCTTCGCTCAAGCATTGAACACAGTGACAAGGCACCTATGCCGTGCAATCGCAGCGGACGGGGAAGGCGCAACTAAACTGCTTGAATGTAAAGTTAGTGGTGCTGACAGTGAGAGTACAGCCAAAGCGGTAGCAAAGGCGGTGGTGTGCTCTTCGCTCACGAAAGCTGCAATGTTCGGGGCCGATGCAAATTGGGGACGTATACTATGTTCAATAGGGTATAGCAATGTTGAAGTTGACGTAGAAAAGGTAGATGTATGCTTCTCATCTGCAAGGGGACAAATCAATGTATGTAAAAGCGGGATGGGTGTCCCGTTTTCTGAGGAGAAGGCAAAAGATATCCTAGGAGAGAGCGAGATAACTATTCTGATCGAACTTAACTCGGGGGAGGTGTACGCCACGGCATGGGGATGCGACCTTACATATGATTATGTGAGAATAAACGGTGAATACCGCAGCTGATGTGACAGGGAGTGTTGTTTATGGAGGATATGATGCAAATAACTAATGCACAGCGAGCTGCAATTCTGGTGCACGCTCTGCCTTATATTCAAAACTATACCGGTAAAATAATTGTAATAAAATATGGTGGCAGTGCAATGCTGAACGAAGAGCTGAAGGACTCTGTGATGCGAGATATTGTCCTCCTGTCTCTGATTGGCGTTCGTGTTGTGCTGGTACATGGAGGCGGTACGGAGATTACCGAGATGCTCAAGGCTGTAGGTAAGGAAAGCCGGTTTGTCGACGGTCTCCGCATCACCGATAAGGAGTCTGTGGACATAGTTCAGATGGTCCTAGCCGGTAAAATCAATAAGGGGCTCACAAACCTTATACAAAATAAAGGCGGAAGGGCCATGGGACTTTCAGGTATAGACGGCCATATGATTGAGGCGAGAATGAAGGATGAAAGGCTCGGTTACGTTGGTGAGATTACGGGCATCGATTCAAGGCCTATACTGGATGTGCTGGAAAAGGGATACATCCCTGTAATTTCAACGATCGGCTGTGATAGGAGCGGGAACGTTTACAACATCAACGCTGACACTGCAGCTGCCGAGATAGCTGGAAGTCTAAAGGCTGAGAGCCTGTTCCTGATGACTGATACACCGGGTATCTGTGGTGATGTAGACGACCCGTCAACTCTAATTTCAGAGATCAGTCTTCAACAGGCATCCACTCTAAAGGAAGAGGGAATTATCACAGGCGGCATGATTCCCAAGGTGGACTGCTGCATTGCCGCACTGGAGGGCGGAGTAGAGAAGGTATTTATTATCGACGGGCGGATTCCCCATGCTCTACTCATTGAAATATTGACAGATGAGGGCATCGGGACCATGTTCATCAAGGGGGATTGATTATGGGGTATATTACAGAGCTTGACAAGAGATATATCGCAAACACGTATGCACGTTTCCCTGTAGTAGTTGCAAGCGGTAAGGGTTCAATCATAACCGATATCCATGGCAATAAATATATCGATCTCGGTACTGGAATTAGCGTAAACACATTCGGTATTGCGGATGATGCTTGGCAGGATGCTGTTATAGCTCAAATGAATAGGTTCCAGCACACATCCAATCTGTACTATTCAGAACCGAATGTTCAACTGGCACGGTTACTATGTGAGCGTACCGGGATGAGCAGAGTCTTTTTTTCAAACTCAGGTGCTGAGGCGAATGAGTGCGCCATCAAGGTAGCCCGCAAGTACGCCTGCGAGAAAAAGGGACCGGAGTATTATACGATAATCACGTTGAAAAACAGCTTCCACGGCAGAACGATAACTACGCTAGCAGCTACTGGACAGGAGATGTTTCACAAGGACTTCCAGCCGCTAACTGAGGGCTTTGTATATGCTGAGGCGAATAGTCTGGAAAGCATTGAGAAGCTTGTGAAAAAGGAGAAAATCGCTGCGATACTCTTTGAGGTGGTACAGGGTGAGGGCGGTGTGATGCCGCTAGAGCATGAGTTCTTGTCCGGTATTTCGCAGATTGCTGCCCAGAATGATATTCTGCTAATTGCGGATGAGGTCCAGATTGGCAACGGTAGATCTGGCGAGCTATACGGATATATGCACTATGATATCTCACCTGATATATTTACCACCGCAAAAGGCTTGGGAGGCGGTCTGCCCATTGGCGCAACTGTATTCAATCAGAAGACTGCAGATGTTCTGACTCCAGGTTCACACGGATCGACTTTCGGAGGGAACCCGATATGCTGCGCTGGAGCAATCAGCGTCCTGTCTCGTATTGATAGGGAGGTTCTAGACGAGGTCAAGAGAAAATCGGCATACATCTTCTCTGAGCTTGAGGGAGCAGAAGGCATAACAGGTATCAGCGGTTTGGGTTTGATGATAGGCATAGAGACGGTGAAAGATCCCATGTTAGTCGTTGAGCAGTGCAGAGAGCAGGGAGTGCTCGTGCTGACAGCCAAGAACAAGGTCAGGCTATTGCCGGCCCTTAATATCCCGCAGGAAGAGCTTTCGGAAGCTATCAATATCATAAAAAGTGTTTGTGCGGAGGGATAGACCATGTCACTTGTTGGAAGAGATTTTCTGAAGCTTCTAGACTTCACTCCTGAAGAGATACAGGAACTGCTTGATCTTGCGATCCAATTCAAGAAAGAAAAGAAAGAGGGAGTAGCCCACAGAATAAAAGAGGGTAAAAATATTGTCCTGATATTTGAAAAACCGAGTACACGTACACGCTGCAGCTTTGAAGTGGCGGCATATGATCTTGGTATGCATGTTACGTATCTCGACCCACAGGGATCCCAGATAGGCGGAAAGGAGAGCATCGCTGACACGGCACGTGTTCTTTCGGGAATATATGACGGGATAGAGTATCGCGGGTATGGCCAGGACATAGTTGAAGAGCTAGCGGCGTTCTCATCCGTCCCAGTATGGAATGGTCTGACGACAGAGTTTCATCCGACACAGATCCTGGCGGACTTTATGACAATCAGGGAGCACTTTAGGCGCCTAAAAGGTATACGCCTTGTATATATGGGTGACGCACGCAACAATGTAGGAAACTCCCTTTTAGTGGGGTCTGCGAAAATGGGACTGGACTTTACTGTATGTGCCCCTGAGAAATATTTCCCCGATGCCTCACTTGTTGAGAAATGCCGTGAAATTGCTAACGAAAACGGAGGGGTTATCAAGTTCATCTCCGATCCCGATGTCGCGGTTATCGATGCGGATGTTATATACACAGATGTCTGGGTCTCAATGGGTGAGCCGTCAGAAGTATGGGAAGAGCGTATAAGCGAGCTCTCTCCCTATCGTGTAACCAGTGAGATAATGAGTAAAACAGCTCCCGGGGCAATATTTATGCACTGTTTGCCGTCATTTCATGATTTGAACACCTCAATAGGCAAGAAGATAGGGGAGATGTATGGAATAGACTGCATGGAAGTTACTAATGAGGTCTTTGAGAGTGCTTGCTCGTTAGTATTTCAGCAAGCGGAGAACCGTATGCACACCATAAAAGCAATAATGGCTTCGACATTATTATAATTTTTTAACTAACTATTGATGTTTTTTGCTCTTAGAGGTATGATTAGAGCATGATTATATGGAGTGACAAAGTTTTAGTAGGGCATCGTTTGATTGAGGCGGCCATCTCTGTGCAGGATGGCCTTATAAAGGGTGTCAAGCCGGGGGCATGTCCTCAGGATGTAGATTTTAATCTTGAGGGACTTAGGGTTATTCCCGGTTTGATTGACGTGCACATACACGGATGTGCGGGCTCCGACACAATGGATGCCTCATACACTTCAATAAACAACATGTCAAAGTACCTTGCCGTACACGGGGTAACTTCGTTCGTGCCCACAACTATAACTTCTTCTGTGTACGAAGTAAGAAGAGCGCTTGCAAATGTTGCAGATGCGATGGACCGTGGCTGTGCTGGGGCCAAGGTACTCGGAAGTAGTGTTGAGGGCCCGTTCCTTTCACCTGAGTACTGTGGTGCACACATGGAACTGCTTTTAGAGGATATCACAATAGAACGGGTGGAGAAGTATCTTGAGGTAAGCCGGGACACAGTTTTGAACATTACAATAGCGCCCGAGCTAACACGGGCGCCAGAGGTTATTCAGTATCTGCGTTCAAAGAAAATAAATGTGTCCATCGGACATTCAGGAGCAAGTTTTAGACGCGCCATGGAGGCCGTTGTGGCTGGGGCGAACCGCATAACTCATATCTATAACGGTATGCCGCCAATGCATCATCGAGAAACGGGCGTACTAGGTGCAGCGCTTCTTTCAGATACTTATGCTGAGATGATTTGCGACCGCGTCCATGTCGATGCTCCTGCCGCTGAAATTGCTTTGCGGTGCAAGGGTCCAGAAAAAATAGTGTTGGTTTCAGACTGCATAAGTGCAGGAGGGATGCTTGACGGTAGCTATACTCTTGGCAGTGTGAAGGTGCAAGTGAAAGACGGGGTAGCACGTATAGCATCTGAAGAGACGCTAGCGGGAAGCACATTATCTCTCGACAGGGCACTTGCAAACTACATCTATATGACTGGAGAGCCCTTCGAAAGAGCGGTGTTTACTGCAACAGCTAATGCAGCCGATTCACTTGGTATAGATGACAGAGGAAGAATAGAGCCGGGAAAATGTGCAGACATAATTGCGGTGGACGACGATATACGGCCTCTGTTCGTAATGATAGACGGAGGAGTATACCGGTTTGTTGGCAATCAGTAGAGAGTTATGGTAGAGTGGGCTCTTCCTCTGACTCGACAAATGTGGTATCTTCGGGTATAAAGACGCTTACTGCATCTTTTCCTGTTGACGGATAATCACCCGAATCCCAGCGGTAGCCACTATCGGACATTTGCTCGTCTGTGAAAAGTATGAATAGCCCATCTGCTATTGTATTGTCGTCCGTAGTATCGATGTGATACCACTCGCCATCATCAGCGACTACGAGATTCCAAGAGTGCAGAAGCCCGTCCCGACGTCCCTGTACAACAAGGCAGTCTATATTTACCATATCACATAATGCTTTATACGCCAGTGCAAACCCTTCGCTGTTAGCTATTCCGTTGATGACTGCACTGTATGCCGTTGAATTGATATTGCTGAGCTTCTCCTGGACCTCTTCGGGGTCGGGGAGAATTTTTACGTCTTTTATTAGTAAGTTCTTAAGAGTAAGGAAGCGCATTTCATCACCGGGAAGTTCGGTTTCGGAGAGTCTAGTACCGAGCTCTGATACGAGTTTACGCGTCATCTCATAAAGCTCATCGGGGTCTGCGAAGTAATTGAAAGAAATCTCCAGAATCCTGCGCCAGCCGGACTCTTCGCCCCTCTCCACGTCGGGGAACTCCTTTTGAGAGACGCTGGGTGCGGTGGCAAACATTAATGGATTGTTAACGTAATGCTCCCGGAGGATGTCGGTCACACTGTACTGATCCGAATAGAACCAGGGAATTTCAACAGTAACAAGCTCGCCGTACTCCGAATAGGTATCTAAAAGAACGCGGCGGTAGTCCTCAAAGTTATCGATCTTTTTGATTGAGGCTATCTCCTCAGGAGTCTTTCGATATGTAATTGTCAGGGTTATCTCGTAGTAGGAAAGGATTCTCACACTCTTATAGGAGACATATTCAACTGCGTATGCTCCCAGAGGTTGATTTCTCATTGTGTAGGTGATAGCTGCCTCGGTGTCTTCATCGACATCACCTGCATAGTTGTATAGACGGATGATTCCGACTTCATAGCCCTCCTCAACAAGGCGCAATATGCTGTCCTTCAGCTCCTGAAACGTTTCAGCGCGCTGTTCATCATCGACTTCTTCGTCTAATCTATTCTCCAGGTGTGGCGTAATGACCATGTAGTCGCGGGAAAGTATTGCATTACACCCGTTCAGAAGCATAAGGCATAAACCCGCCAGGGCAGTAATGATTAGAGAATGCTTCTTAAATCTCACGTTATCCTCCGTAACCCGGTGTAACTAGAGCTGCTTTTCGTGGTGAGCCCTGAAACCGTAGCCCAGCACCTCATGGGCATCCGAGATAATAACAAACGACTCGGGATCGACGTCCCGGACGATCTGTTTCAGTTCGGCAATCTGCTGCAGCTTGATGGCTGTAAGAATGACCTTGGTTGGCCTGCCGGAATGTGCGCCCTCACCGTTAAGGTAGGTCGCACCCCGCTCGAGCTCGGTGTCTATCCGTTCAAAGACCTCCTCTGGCCTTGAAGAAATGATGTATGCGACCTTTGCAGTGTCTACACCGTAAAGGACCTTGTCGAGTACGACCGAGCAGATAGACAGGGCGATCAATGCGTACAGTGCATAATTGAAGTGTCCGAAAACGATAGCAGCCATTGTGACGACTATGATGTCTGCAAAGAGTATGAGGCGACCCATAGAAAGGTATGGAAACTTTACCTTCAATAGTCTACCGATAATGTCGCTTCCGCCGGTGGTTGCCCCTCTTGTAAAAACAAGGCCGAGACCTACTCCAATCAGCAGACCTCCGTAGATTGCAGCCAACAGCGAGTCATCTGTGTAGGTGAAGATTCCAGTAAACAGGTCTATCATGATAGAAGATATGACCGTCCCAAAAAGAGATTTGAACAAGAAGGGCTTGCCCTCAAACTTCCAGCCGGCTAAAAAGAGCGGGATGTTCAAAACGATTATCAGAACTCCGACGGAAGCTGAAGGGAATATGAAGTTGATTATCAACGCGATACCGGAGACGCCACCCGGTGCGATATTATTGGGTTCAAGGAAAATGACCAGGCCTAAAGCATAGATAGCGCAGCCGGCAATAATGATTACTGCATCCGTCAGATGCTCACGAATACTCGTTTTAACCATCACAAATGCTCCATTTCCGCCATGTGCCAGGATGTCAGGCGTTTGTTTGATTTACTCTCACAGTTCCATGTTCAGCTGATTTTCCCCGATGTCCTCAGGCCTGAGAAGGCTTCCGGGGGAAGGCAGCTTACGCTTTCTATAACGGGACGTGTTCTCGATACCGGATTCATCGGCCTTCACGGCCTTTACAACGCGTCGGTTTGACTTCAACGACATCACTGTAACCCCAGCTACAGATCTTGTCGCCTTTGGCGCCAGCAGTGCCGAGTTGAACATGAGCGTTCGGGTATCGCTCGAGATGACTGCGAACTCCTCGTCCTGTTGAATGTGGAACATAGCCACTACCGGAGATTTGTCAGAATAGGCGCCTGTAAGACGTCTTCTATTTGATTTGGTTTGGTATGCGGCGATGTCTACCTTTGCCACCTTGCCGTTCTCGAAGAAGAAGAGCATATGGCCCGAATAATCTCCGGGGAGACACATATATAGAACTACTTCGTCCTCATCCATTTCAAGCTTTGCAGGTAGAAAGTCGCCTAGTACAGAGGCCTTTGAGTCCTCGAACTCAAAGAGACGACACTTGTACACCTGCTGTTTATTAGTAAAGAACATTACTTCGTCAGCGTTTGAGGCCTCGAAAGTTTGTGACAACTCATCGCTCTCTTTGAACCTTTGTTCTCCTCCCATACGCAGAGAGAGGGGAGTGATTTTTTTGAAATAACCTTCACTCGATAGGAAGAGATTGACCGCATAGTCCTCGACCGTCTCCTCAATTTCGGGTGTAGAGAGATCAAAATCGTAGACAATGCCTGTGCGCCTGGGAGCACCGTGCTTCTTAGCTATCGCCTCAAGCTCTTCGATAATTATCTTCATGACCTTATCGCGGCTCTTAAGTATGTTCTCGATGGAGACGATTTCTTTCTGAAGTTTCTCAGTGTCTGCTATTCGGCGCAGGATATATTGCTTGTTGATGTTTCGCAGTTTTATCTCTGCTATGAACTCGGCTTGGTCCTTGTCGATTTGGAACCCAATCATCAAATTGGGTATGACCTCGTCCTCTTCTTCCGTTTCGCGGATTATCTTTATTGCGCGGTCGATGTCGAGCAGAATCTTGCTGAGGCCCATGAGAAGGTGCAGTCTGTTGCGCTTCTGCTCCAAATCATAGTATAACCTCCTTCTGACGCATTCATAGCGCCAGGCTGTCCACTCTTCAAGGATTTCGCGGATACCCATAACACGGGGTGTTCCCGCCACTAGCAGGTTGAAGTTACAGGAGAAAGAGTCCATCAGCGGTGTCTGCCTGTAAAGACGCTGCATAAGATTTTCGGGATCTGCGTTCCGCTTTAGGTTGATCGTAATTTTAAGACCGTTGATATCTGTTTCGTCTCTGATATCTGAAATCTCTTTGAAGTCACCCGACTTAATGAGGTCGGCTATCTTGTCGATAATTGCCTCTATCGTTGTCGTATATGGTATTTCATATATTTCAATGATGTTTTGTTTTTTTATATAGCGGTAGCGGGCGCGAATCCGGAAGGAACCCCTGCCAGTGCGGTAGATTTCCTCCAAAACATTCTTCTCAAAGAGGATTTCGCCGCCGGTTGAAAAGTCGGGTGCGGGGAGTGTTGCGAAGAGGTCGCAGTCCGGATTCTTGATATATGCGACAGTCGTATTGCAGACCTCTGCGAGATTGAAACCGCATATGTTTGAGGCCATACCCACTGCAATGCCCTGGTTTGCCGAGACCAGCAGGTTAGGGAATGTTGTGGGTAGCAACACCGGTTCCTTCGTGGTAGAGTCGTAGTTATCTACAAAATCGACACAGTTGGAATCGATGTCGCGGAAGAGCTCCTGACATATAGGGGCGAGCTTCGCTTCGGTATACCGCGAAGCTGCATAGGCCATGTCACGTGAATAGAATTTGCCGAAGTTTCCCTTTGAGTCGACAAAGGGGGTAAGCAGTGCTTCGTGTCCGCGGCTCAGGCGGACAAGCGTTTCATATATTGCTGAGTCGCCATGGGGATTGAGCTTCATACACTGCCCCACAACGTTAGCTGACTTTGTACGGTTTCCGGTTAGTAAACCCATTTTGTACATTGTGTACAGCAGTTTCCGGTGTGAAGGCTTAAAGCCGTCTATCTCAGGTATGGCACGCGACATTATTACACTCATTGCATAGGGCATGAAGTTTAATTCAAGTGTTTCGGTAATGGGCTGCTGAACAACGGGCCCTGGTTTGTAGCTGCCCTTCTTTTGATTTTTTTTAGCCATTAACAGCACCTTTTTTATTTACATTTAGAGATACTAATCTTAGGGATAAGCTATTTACATACATTGAATATTTAGCTTACATCCGCAAAGTCGACGAATCTGTGGCCTTCCTCAGCGATAAAATCTTTGCGTCCGGCCAAGTTGTCGCCAAGTAGAAGGTCGAACCAGTGTGAAGTCTTTTCACTGTCCTCTGGCACA
>JAAYOS010000164.1 GCA_012520195.1 Clostridiales bacterium
GCAGATAAAAATAGGGATTAGGCATATAAATACCTATTATTTTATGGTATATTTAGTTATGGCTACATATGTTTTTGTGAGGTCCGAATTGCCATAGTCGATTGAAAAGGTGAGACAGGGTTATGCTGAGTTTTCTACCTCCGGAGTTTAGAGTATGGGAGCTAAGGCTCCCGTTTTTTATTACCTGAAGTATGACTCTGGTAACTTATCATATGACCGCCCATTCTACTAAACTGAATATGCAAACGTCAGGAGATCCGTACTATTGTCACGTGAATATGTAAGTCCATGACGAAATTATATTAATGGAGGTCAATCTCATGAAAAAGCAAAGGTTTACAGGGTTCTGGAATATGGGTACATTTATATGGTTGTGCTCAGCCATCGGTATTGTACTGGGTGCTTTGCTACAAAATGTTGTGTTGTGGTTGTGCTTAGGTGCCTGCATAGGAGTATTGCTTGGAGCGATAACTTCAATCAATAAGACAAAAGAGTAATAGCTATTTTAGTAAACGTGAGGGTTTCAATTTATGAGCGAAATTCTAGTTACAAAAGAAATGCTCCTAATCATGTCGCCACTTATTCTGCTTCAGTTTAGTCTTGCGGTGTACTGTGGGCTCATTATCTTCAGAGAAGGCGTTCAAAACTTGAACAGATGGGCATGGTTAATCATATGCATGTTTGTCAGTGTACTTGGCCCGGTTCTATTCCTCCTGGTAGGGAGAAAGAAGGAATTCGAATGATTAGCTGTAAAGGGGCTTGAGAGTCATATATATGGAGTAGAACGCCCGAGCTTTATATTGAGCGAAGGAAGGAGATGCTTATATGCAGAACACAGCCATAGTTCAAGGTAATAAAATATGGGTATGGTTTATCTCTTTATCTGTTTTGGTCAGTTTAATTCTTGCCTTGTTCTCAGGTAGCCTGCAAATCAGGCGTGCTGTTCGTGCCAATGCGCCGTTTGACGAATTTAAGGCGCAAATGGATGAACGTATTCTAGCCCTTATGAAGCTGTATAAGATTCCGGGCTGCAGCTTCGCACTTATAAAAGACAGTGAAGTCGTATGGACAGAGGCTTATGGTTATGCGGATGTTGAAAGTGGCGCTGAGTTGACAGTTGAAACACCTATGAGTGTGCAGTCTATAACGAAATCAGTAACAGCCTGGGGAATAATGCGGCTTGTGGAAAAGGGCTTGATCGATTTGGATGCCCCGGTATCGCAGTATTTGAAAAGTTGGAAATTTCCGAACTCGAGCTATCAAACAGACAAGATTACGATACGTCATCTCTTAAGTCACACTGCCGGGATGCCGCTGGGAGATTTCAGCCATGTCTATGCCCCAGGCGAGGAAATGCCCTCAAACCGGGATGTGATGACCAAGGAGGCGATGCCCATACGCGAGGCGGCAGTGAGGTTCTCGTACTCAAATGTGGGTTATAATATCCTAGAAATTCTGATAGAAGATGTCACAGGTCAAAGCTACTCTGAGTATTTGCGTTCGGAGGTGTTGCTTCCGCTCGGAATGGAAATCGCTACCTTTGAGGTTGACGCAGCGACAAAGCCATATCCACCCACAGGATACAACCTTGGCGGAGAAGCAGTGCCAGTCTATCTCTATCCATCAAAGGCTTCAGGCGGACTGTTTGCTACAGCACATGATGTTGCGCTCTTTGCGGCAGCGTGTTTGAAAGAGAATCCTGTTCTTGATACCAAACTTGTCGAGCAGATGTATCGGCCCGAAAGTCATAAAATCGGGATTTACAGCTTAGTATTTGAGGCATATGGACTTGGTCATTATATTGAAACGCTGCCGAACGGAATGATCAGCGTTTCCCACGGCGGCCAGGGGAACGGCATCATGACGCATTTTCAAGCTGTACCTGAGACGGGCGATGCTATCGTGATTCTCACAAACAGCCAAAGGAGCTGGCCGTTCATTGCCAATGTACTCAGTGATTGGGTGCAGTGGCGAAACTTCCCGTCCGTTGGTATGGGGAGGATCATCTGGGGGCATTATGGGCTTTGTGCCGCCATCGGATTGTTGATCTCTGCAAGTGTGTTAATGATATTGAGGTTGATTATTGGCCCCTATCTTAAGAAGCGAGTTGTGTTTAGAGTTCTTCGAGCCGGAATAGCAGTTATTCTGCTGGGAATTCTGATCTGGTGCATTTGTCAGGAGTATTTGATTATTACTTCGGTTTTTCCAGTCCTGTCAGGTTGGCTTGGGGGCTCGGTGTTTGGGTTCTCCATTACGTTGCTACTGTCAGCGTTAATACCAGCAACATAAAAAGGAGGCAGTTGGTTAAAACAACTGCCTCCTGGCTACCATACGTTTATTTCTCGTCCTTCAGTGTGTTGTAGTCGATACTTTCCGAATAAACGATTTTTATATCATGTTTAAGAATACAGATTAGCAGATTAGATTTAGTGGTTTTGCCTCTAGGACAATTCTTTTATAAACATTTTGACCATAAAGGCTGCAACTATGCTGATAAAGGCAGCAAAGTAAAAACCTAAGTTCAGACTTGCAATATCGCTTATAAACCCGACCGCCACAGGACCTGTAAACATGCCTAACCCATAGATAGCCTGGTAGAACCCCATGGCGCTGCCTCTCTTATTTTCTTCAACATTCTTAATGCAAAGTCCCATAAGCAGAGGAACTATAACGCCCCTGCCGAATCCGCCGATAATCTGCGTAATAATAAGGACCGGAAAACTGTTAACTAGCGGAACGACCACACACGAAAAAGCGACTACAATAAAACCTATGATCAGTGTTCGCTTTTCGCCGAATTTTTTACCAAAGTATGATCCGCTCAATGCACCTGCTGGTATCCCGGGAAGTATAGACAGTGTGGAAAGCAACCCCAAATGAGTGCTGCTTGCACCTAAAGCTTCTGCAACAATGGGTGTAAAACCGTAGACGGTTGCATAGGTCACAAATTGTGAAAGTATTGCTAGAACAGATACAATTATAAGGTTCCTGGATCTTATTACTGATGCCAGTTCTGGAAAGGATAAAGGTTTTTTAGTTACTTCTCTGTTTTCGCTGATTAACGATCCAGAAATAAATGCTACAACTGCTGCTGCGGCTGCTAACATAAAGGCGCTTTTGGTGCCAAATATTCCGGCCAGACTGCTACCCGCGGACATTGCTAAAACCTGTCCGATATTGTTTGCTGCCAATAGATATCCTGAAGCTCTTGTTGTCTCATCGCTTTTGTAATAACTTGAAAACAGAACCGAGAATGCAACCCAGGAAGCTGCTGCAACTCCTGCCAGTGACCTGAAAAAGAGCATGGACAACGAACCGTTGAACACCCACAGTCCAAGTCCGCTTAAAAAGCTGAAAATAATGCCCAGGAGAATAAACAGTTTTCTTCTGTTCAACCTGTCAGAAATAATTCCGAGGGGGATTCGTATAATCATCTGTGAAAAACCGTAAGAACCGATTATTATACCTACCATACTGTGCGATACGCCTGAGCTCTCAATATATCCGGGAAAAATCGGAACATATGTATATAGAGAGAACCAGAAAAGCGATGTTGTTACAATAAAAATCAAACGTTTGAGTTTTTCGTTATGCATCCATTTCACCCTTAACATGCAAGCTAAAGAACGACCTGTCAATTATAGCATGTTTTGAACATATATCATATAGGATTTGCAATAAAGCGTCTTGCCAAATTATAAAGCAACAAAAGGGCTTAACTCTGCTTTGCACAGGGTCAAGTCCTTTTGGTTTGCAGTTTACTGTTAATGAGTTTGTTGTTATAATGACTTTATAGTTTTCCAGCCTAAACCGATTCGAAAATGCAGCCCGGAGGACAGGATGGATAAAGTCATATCAATAGGCGTGCGCGAACTTGTTGAGTTCCTAATGCGTAGCGGGAGTATCGATACGCGTTTCGGGGGAGCTGACAGGGCGCTTGAGGGATCACGCATACATCGTAAGTTGCAGAAGGCAGAGGGCGACAACTACAAGCCAGAGGTCGCCCTTTCGCTTGATAGACCGTGCGGTGATTTTATACTGCGGGTGAGTGGGCGAGCCGACGGTGTTTTGCTTGACACTGATGGTGCGATGGTTGACGAGATTAAGTCGACGGCCGCACCTTTAGAGATGATCAGTGAAGACTTGCATCCCGTCTACTGGGCACAGGCAATGTGCTACGCGTACATGTACTGTATTGGAAATAAGTTAGATGCGATAAGGGTAAGACTGACGTATTATCAGATCGAAACGGAAGATATAGTCCGATATATACGCAGTTACTCAATTGATGAGTTGGATGCATTTTACTCTGATCTGGTAGAAGGCTACCGCAAGTGGTCTGAGTTACAAAGGGATTGGAATGATATTAGAGACACGTCGATTAAGGCCCTGCAATTTCCGTACCCTGAGTACCGCAGGGGACAGCGACAGATGGCAGTATCGGTGTACAAAGCTATAAGAGACTATAGAATGCTGTTTGCTCAAGCCCCCACCGGCATAGGTAAGACGATCTCTACTATATTTCCCGCTGTTAAGGCCATCAGGGAGGGTATTGCAGAAAGGATTTTCTATCTGACGGCAAAGACAATCACACGACAGGTAGCCGAAAATGCTTGCAGGGAGATGCGGAACGGAGGGCTTCGCCTAAAGACTGTCACACTTACAGCAAAGGATAAGATATGCTTTTTGGAAGAGCGAAAGTGCAATCCTGAGGACTGCCCATATGCAAATGGGCATTTTGACCGTGTAAATGATGTGTTGTACCAAATGCTGCAGTCCGAGGACTCGTTTGATAGGGAGACTATTGAGCGATATGCGAAGATACACACCCTGTGCCCGTTTGAGCTTGGGCTTGACCTGACGGTTTGGAGCGACTGCGTTATAGCAGATTACAACTATGTGTTTGACCCGCAGGTATACCTTAGGCGCTTTTTTGCAGAGGGATCGAAGAGAGATTACGTATTTTTAGTGGATGAAGCACACAATCTGGTGGACCGTGCAAGGGAGATGTATTCGGCATTGCTCTCCAAGTCGACATTTTTGCAGATGCGAAGGCGGCTAGACAAACAGAGTCGGCTCCGGAAAACCTTATCGCGGATAAACACAGAGATGCTCGCCTTGCGCAAGGAGTGCGGGGAAGAGACGGTGATCAAAAAGAGTGAACCGGACGTTTCGCTCTTGAGGCTCCTCTATGTGTTTACAGCTGAATGTGAGGAATGGATGAAGCTGCATCCTGATTCTGAGCACTCTGAAGAATTGCTGTCCCTGTATTTCGATGTTATAGCTTTCCTAAAGATATCTGAGCTATATGATGAAAGATATATAACGATGGTAGAGACCGATGGAACCGAAGTTTTATTGAGGCTTATTTGCCTCGATCCATCGATGCTGTTGAGGGAGAGAATGCAGCAGGGCAGGTCTGCGGTTTTGTTTTCGGCGACACTTACACCTCTCGAGTATTTCTGCTCAGTGTTGGGCGGGGATTCAGACTCCGTGTTCAAGAGACTCCCCTCACCTTTTCCGCGAGAAAACCTCTGTCTTGTAATCAACAATAGAATCAGCACAAGATACAGAGACCGTGAGAGGAGCATATCTGCGATTGCTGATTTGATTGCTGCAGCGGTGAAGGGGAGAACGGGCAACTATATTGTGTATTTCCCATCGTATGTTTACATGAATAACGTATATGGCGCCTTTTGTCAGCGTTACCCGGACATTGAGACTGTTATCCAATCAAGTGGTATGAGTGAGCTAGAGAGGGAGGAGTTCCTTGAGAAGTTCAGTGCAGATAATGAGCATACATTTGTGGGTTTCTGTGTATTGGGCGGCATATACGCGGAAGGAATTGATCTACAGGGCAACCGTCTGATCGGAGCTATTATAATAGGTGTCGGCCTGCCACAGATAAACCCGGTTCAAGATATTATTCGTGAGTATTACGACAAGCAAAACGGTATGGGGTACGCTTTTGCTTACAGGTATCCCGGCATGAATAAGGTGCTTCAAGCAGCTGGGCGCGTTATACGAGGAGAGTATGATAGAGGTGTAGTAGTTCTTATTGACGACCGTCTCACTACAAACGTGTATCGCCGTCTCTTGCCTCAGCACTGGGCTGGTTACGAACTTGTTCAAAACACTGAGCAGCTGCAGCGCGCTATTCAGGATTTTTGGAATGAAAAATATATATAACTGTGTGAGGTGCTCTTTTGAGAAGACTATTCTGTATGTCACCGTACCATGACGGACATCGCAATTTGGCCATTGATGAATATTTACTCAGTACAATCGGCCCTGATGATTTCTTGCTATATCTGTATGTGAACAGAAATGCCGTAATCATCGGACAGAACCAGAATGCATGGAAAGAATGCAACACTGCAAAAATGAAAAACGACGGAGTGCAGCTTGTGAGGCGCGTATCCGGAGGCGGCGCTGTCTATCATGACCTAGGAAATCTCAACTTTTCCTTTATTGCAGGTCGCAAGAACTACAGCGTTGAAAAACAGTTAGATATGATACTCTCGGCAGTGCGCGACTTGGGAGTGAATGCAGAGTTTTCAGGTCGGAATGATATTACTGTCGACGGAAAAAAGTTTTCAGGAAATGCCTTTGCTGTAAAGGGACAAAACAAGCAGCACCATGGGACACTCCTAATAAACGCTAACCTTACAAAGATGTCCGACTATCTGAACGTGTCTGCTGAAAAAATTCGTGCGAAAGGCGTATCGTCTGTTCGAGCGCGTGTCTGCAATCTAAATCAGTATAATAGTGATTTAACGGTAGACATGATGGCGTCAGCGCTTAAGAGCGCGTATCAAAAGCACTATGGTGAGTTTGAGACTCTCAATGCTAGCAATCTAAATGAAGCAGAGATTCAGGCTTTCTATGAAAAACACAGCTCTTGGGAGTGGCAGATGGGACGGGCTCCTGTCTTCGATTATGAGATCGATACCCGGTTTGTCTGGGGCGGCGTTCAGATATATTTGAATGTTGAAAACGGGCAAATAAAGGACGTGCAGGTGTATACCGATGCGCTTGATACCGACATTCCGGCTCAAATCAAGGCTGCGCTAACAGGAGTTCGATTTGTGTCAGAAAGCATGGCAGATAAGCTTGAAGATTTATTGAGTTCTCCGGAAATGCATTCATTAGCGGATTATATTCGAAGCCTACAACTATAAAGTACATTGTTTTGGGATGATAGACGGATACCTAGATAGAAGCGAGATAGAGAGCGTGACAGAAAGCAAACATCAGTCTCACTCCCTATCTCGCTTTGAGTTATACATAAGTCGGTAGAAATCACGTTGGGTTTGTGCCTGAATTATACCGCAATAATCTTTGGTTCTGTCTGATTGCTAGACTTACTCCAAGAAAAACAAACATTATGGGTGTGATATTCATTGACAAGTGTAGAATGCTGGGTTATAATTCTAAGTAACATACAAGAACAAAGATATGGTGGCGATTAAATGCATGGACACAATATAAACCACAGTGAAATCCTTATAGATTTAGTAGCAATGTCAAACAAGCACGGCAGCAATCCTGAACTTGTCCTTGCCGGTGGAGGCAATACCTCCGCAAAGGACGACAAAACGCTATATGTAAAGGCATCGGGTACATCTTTAGCATCAATCACCAAAGACGGTTTTGTCGCCATGGACAGGCAGAAGCTGAACGAAGTATTGAAAAAGGACTACCCGTCAAACGACAAGGAGAGGGAGGCCCTGTTCCTAGAGGACGTTATGGGTGCGAAACATAACATAGATGACCCTAAGCGTCCAAGTGTCGAGGCACTCCTGCACAACCTCTTCTCACAAAGGTTTGTGCTCCACCTCCATCCGGCTCTCGTAAATGGTCTGACCTGCGGCAAAGACGGCGAATCGATGACCAAGAGGCTCTTTTCGGACCAGGCTGTTTGGGTAGAGGAGTGTCGGCCCGGCTATACACTGGCTAAGCTGTGCTCAGATAAGATGAACGACTACATGGACAGAACAGGAAAGCCTGTCAGTGTAATGCTGCTGCAGAACCATGGAGTTTTCTTCGCGCACGACACGGTTGAACAGGTTGACGAGCTTTTAAATGATGTTGTATCAAAGCTCAAAGAAGAGGTTGTAAGGGAACCCAAAATGTCACAGACGGTAGTTGATGAACAGTCTGTAACAAGCATCTCGGAAATTCTCTCGGCAAACGGCAAATATGTAGTAAAGCATTCTGCAAGCACGGAAGCCTTCGCATTTTCAGCTGACAGAGAAAGTGCCTCACCGATGATCAACCCCTTCACCCCCGATCATATAGTATATTGTAAATCCCACCCCGTCTTTATCGATAATATTGAGAACATACCCTCAACTATCGAGACATTCTACAAAGAATATGGGTATAAACCAAAGATCGCCATTGTGAAGGGAATGGGATTTTTTGCGTTCGGAGAGGGAGAAAAGGAAGCTGAAACAGCGAAAGCACTGTTTGAAGATGCGCTAAAGGTTGCTGTTTACAGTGAAAGTTTCGGAGGTCCGAGACATATGGCACATGACATGGTTCACTTTATTGAAAACTGGGAAGCCGAATCATATCGGCAGGCACAAAATAAATAACCAAAGGTAGGAGTGATTGCCCTATGGAACGGGACATAAGTCTTGAAAACATGAACATGGTGGAAGTTTGCCGTATCGCTCAGGAGAATGTTAAGAACCGTCCCCAGACTACCGGCAGACTAGCCGGGAAAATCGGCATAGTAACTGGCGGCGCGCAGGGATTCGGATTAGGTATTGCACAAGAAATGGTGCGAGAGGGTGCAACTGTAGTTCTTGCCGACCTAAATGAAGAACTTGCAAAGCAGTCTGCTACTGAGATTGGCGCCCGGGCCGTTGGGATGAAGGTTGATGTCTCGGATGGCGCTTCTGTTGAACGGATGATAATCGAAACCGTTTACCGCTTCGGTGGACTAGATATACTAGTTTCTAATGCAGGTGTGCTGAAAGCTGGCACATTAGAAGAGATGACACAAAAGGACTTCGAGTTTGTGACAAAGGTAAACTATACGGGATTTTTCCTCTGTGCCAAATATGCATCCCAAATTATGAGAGCACAATATGAAGCGGATAGTACCAAGTGGAGCGATATCATACAGATAAATTCGAAGTCGGGGCTTGAGGGCAGCAAGGCAAATTTTGCGTATGCCGGCGGAAAGTTTGGAGGCATAGGACTGGTACAGAGCTTCGCACTCGAGCTTGCAGAGTGGCAGATAAAGGTCAACGCTATCTGTCCAGGAAACTTCTATGACGGCCCACTTTGGTCAGATCCGGTCAATGGGCTGTTTGTACAGTATTTGAATACAGGGAAGGTCCCGGGAGCGAAAACTCTGCAAGATGTAAAAGACCACTACCTATCTAAATCACCTATTAAGCGCGGCTGCTATCCTGAGGATGTCGCCAAAGCACTGTTCTACTGTGTAGAGCAGGAATTTGAAACCGGTCAGGCCATCCCAGTTACTGGCGGTCAGGTAATGTTGAGTTAGGGACTAAAGAAACGCATACAGTACGTAAACATAGTAACATTAGAACGGTAGGGAACAATGAACAGAGAAGAAGTATTAACACTACTAAATGCAAACACAGCGGAAGAGAGACTTGAAAATCTAAGACTACTTATAGAACAGGAAGATGAGAAGCCGGAAGAGAGACCTCAATACGCAAATAACCATATTCATACGTTTTACTCATTTTCTCCATACTCGCCCACGGCAGCAGTCTGGTTTGCACGCGAGGCTGGCCTTACAACTGCGGGTATAATGGACCACGATTCGATTGCCGGTGCTGATGAGTTCGAAGAAGCAGGGAGAATTGCTGCGGTAGCCACGACATCAGGCATGGAGTGCCGCGTAAGTTTAGAGGGTACACCCTTTGCTGAGCGGAAGCTGAACAATCCCGATCAGGACGGTATTGCATATATGGCTATACACGGAGTGAGGCGGGAAGGCAGAGTGAAATTGCAGGATTATTTTGCTCCTCTCAGAGAGCATAGAAACGTAAGAAACCGCAGAATGGTCGAAAAAATCAACAGCATAGTGTCCCCGCATGGTGTGGAGCTTGATTTTGATAGAGATGTGATCCCAATCTCACAGTATGAAAATGGCGGAAGTGTGACCGAAAGACATCTGCTTTATGCCCTTGGAGAGAAGATCTTTGAAGTTGTCGGTTCGGAGGAACTGGTTCACTTTCTCGAGCAGGTCTTGCGTATAAACCTCGCTGACAAGCAGCGCTCGTTATTATCTGATCCTTCAAACCCGCACCTCAAGTATGATCTGCTAGGCGTACTGAAAGCGGAACTCGTAGAGCAAATATACATCCCCGCAACCGAAGAGTGCATAACACTCGCCGAGCTGGTCGAGCTTGGACGCGAAGTCAATGCAATAGTGTGTTATGCGTATCTGGGTGATGTGGGCGAATCCGTAACAGGTGACAAGAAGACAGCAAAGTTCGAAGATGACTATCTGGAGGAGCTCTTGGATGAGCTAAAGAGGAACGGAGTCGCGGGTGTAACATACATGCCGTCAAGAAACTCTGAGAGTCAGTTAGATAGGCTGCAGAAGCTCTGTCGCGAACGTGGTTTTATTGAGATTTCCGGTGAGGACATAAACTCACCAAGGCAGGGTTTCATCTGTGAACAGCTCGCCAAACCTCAGTTTTCGCATCTCATCGATGCAACATGGAGGCTCATTGAGCATGAGCGGTAAGGAACCTCTCCAATTTAATATACCGACCCATTACTTGAATAGAGGTGTGTTATGAAAACAACAGCAGTAAGACTTTACGGAAAAAACGACCTTCGTCTCGAAGAGTTTGACCTGCCACAGATCCGTGATGATGAAATACTGGCAAAGGTTGTGGCTGACAGCATCTGCATGTCATCCTACAAGGCACTCATCCAGGGTGAAGACCACAAGAGGGTTCCCGACAACGTAGCCGAGAATCCAACGATTATCGGACACGAGTTTTCCGGTGAGCTGATTGAAGTTGGCACCAAGTGGGCCCACAAGTTCAAAGCAGGACAGAAATTCACGGTACAGCCTGCTCTGAACTATAAGGGAAGCCTCGCAGCTCCCGGGTATTCATATCCACATATCGGCGGCGACGCCACCTATGTAATAATCCCAAATGAAGTAATGGAGATGGACTGTCTACTTACCTTCGAAAGTGACAGCTACTTTGGCGCAGCATTGGCAGAGCCCCTTTCCTGCGTTGCTGGAACCTATCATGCGATGTACCACACGTCTCGCGGTTCCTACGAACACAAAATGGGCATAAAGTCCGGCGGTAAGATGTCAATTCTTGCAGGAGCCGGACCGATGGGATTGGCCGCCATCGACTACATCATACATACGGACGGGCCACGTCCGTCGCTGTTGGTAGTCACCGACATTGACCAAGCTAGGCTTGACAGGGCTGCTGAGATTCTCACTAAGGCTGAAGCTGCCAAACACGGTATTGATCTTGTCTATCTGAACACAGGAAACGTTGAGGATCCGGTGAAGCAGCTGATGGAGCTTTCCGGCAATGAGGGTTATGATGATGTTCTCGTATTTGCTCCGGTTGCATCGGTCATAGAGCAGGGAGACAGTATCCTAGGCCAGGACGGATGTCTCAACTTCTTTGCAGGCCCATCAGACCCGAACTTTAGGGCGAAGTTCAACTTCTACAATGTGCATTATGCAAGCACACATATAGTTGGCACATCGGGAGGAAACACCGACGATATGCGCGAAGTGCTCGACATGATAAGTGAAGAAAAGCTTAACCCCTCTATCCTTATTACGCACATTGGAGGATTGGATGCGGTAATCGAGACAACGAAGAATCTTCCAAACCTGCCCGGTTCCAAGAAACTAATATATACCCACATATCCCTGCCTCTTACCGCGATTAGCGATTTCGAGGAAAAAGGAAAGACTGATACACTGTTTGCGGGGCTTGCAGAGATCGTTGCCGCGAACAATGGAATGTGGAGTCCGGAGGCAGAAAAATATCTGCTCGAGAATGCAAAACCAATCTAGACGAAAGGGTGAAACGTATGGCATCTGCAGTTGTTATGCCACAGGCAGGAATCACAGTTGAGACATGTATAATCGGCAAATGGGAAAAGGAAATAGGCGATCGTGTTGAGATTGGCGATATACTTTTCAGTTACGAGACAGATAAAGCGACATTTGAATGCGAGTCTACTGCGGAAGGAGAGCTACTCGAAATTTTCTTCCATGAGGGCGAAGAGGTCCCAGTACTCGTTAACGTCTGCGCAATAGGGGAGAAGGGCGAGGACGTGTCGTCGCTCCGTCCTGATGCAACCGATAAATCCGAAGCAACATCACCTACTGCCGTATCTGACGTTGCGGAGAGCTCTTCTGCAAAAGAGGTACCAGTTGGTGAAAGTCCCGATGGCGAGACACCCGCATCGTCTGCTGACACAGATCCGGAAACGGTGAAGATATCCCCACGCGCTAAGAACCTTGCTGAACGCAGTGGTGTGGATCCGGCAATGGCAGCCCCTACAGGTCCTTACGGGCGAGTTATTGAACGCGACGTCAGAACGCTGCTCGAATCGGGAGAGACATTGGCCCCTTCACATAAGAAGGCAAAAGAAGCCCATGCTGCGCCGGAGGCTACTGCAGTTGGAATTACGCCCCCCGAGAGTCTCGGCTACACTGACGTGGAGTTTAGTGGAATACGCCGCTTAATAGCTGAGGGCATGCACAAGTCCCTTTCGACAATGGCACAGCTTACGCACCACCACTCGTTTGACGCCACCGAGATTCTCAATTACCGGAAAAAGATCAAGGGCAACGGTGGCGACACAGCGGCAATTACTATCACAGATATGATACTCTTTGCAGTTTCCAGGACTCTTGTAAATCACCCCGATCTGAATGCAAACAGAATTACGGAGAACAGCATAAGACATTTCGATCATGTCCATCTGGGACTTGCGGTAGATACAGAGCGAGGCTTGATGGTGCCTACGATTTTCAACGCCGACCTGAAGTCGCTTCTTGAGCTTTCAAATGAGGCAAAATCGCTTGCCACGGCTGCCCGCTCGGGTAGAATAAACCCCGACCTGCTTCAGGGAGGTACCTTTACCGTATCAAACCTCGGGTCTCTGGGTGTTGAGTCCTTCACTCCGGTCATTAATCCTCCTCAAACAGGGATTCTCGGTGTTTGCAGTGTCATAGACCGCGTAAGAGAGGTAGAGGGCAAGCTCACAACATATCCTGCAATGGGTCTGTCGCTGACATATGACCATATGGCAGTTGACGGTGCTCCTGCTGCACGCTTTATGGCCGAGCTCATCTACAATCTGGAGAACTTTACGCTTCTGCTCGCGAAGTAAACGGAACTTGCGGCAAAGAGAGGAGACGGTCATGAAAAAATACGATGTAATAGTTATTGGCGGTGGCCCAGGAGGATATAATGCTGCCGAACGGGCAGGGGAGAGCGGACTCAAGGTAGCAGTCTTCGAAAAGCGTGCTCTCGGAGGAGTCTGCCTTAATGAGGGTTGCATCCCTAC
>JAAYOS010000165.1 GCA_012520195.1 Clostridiales bacterium
AGCATAACCCTGTCTCACCTTTTCAATCGACTATGGCAATTCGGACCTCACAAAAACATATGTAGCCATAACTAAATATACCATAAAATAATAGGTATTTATATGCCTAATCCCTATTTTTATCTGCTTTTCTCATTGTTTTTTTCATACTAATACGTTACAGTAAAGTATAAAAGAGTTTAGAAAAGCATTACCCAGTCAAAGAGTGCACTCATAACATCCATACCGGATACCAGAAGGAGGAATTTTCAATGAACAGACGTATTCCATTTGTACAAAGCGAACTTCGCATAATCGATATGCTACCCGGTTTCCGTGGCCGCCCAGACAGACCACTTAGGAACACTCCAGTAACGCCAAGGGAAAATATTGCTGCTCTGTTCTTCGACAAACACCCGTACTGGTTGCCTCTGCCAGGTGACTCTACTATGATGATCGATTCTCTATATAATGAAAAGCTCGGGCGCGGGGGACCGGGTGGCGTAACTGATGTATTCGGGATCCAATGGGAGTGGATTGAGGCCGTAGGTGGCTCGATTGTACATCCAGGTAGACCTTTACTGGATAACGCTAATGAATGGAAGGATAAAATCAAAATTCCGAACATCGACGAGTGGGATTGGGAGGGAGAAGCAGAGAAAAACAAACTGGACTGGCGATTATCCACGCAAGTATCATTTGTAAACGGGTTCTGGTTCGAGCGTCTGGTGTCCTTCATGGATTTTGCTCCCGCTGCAATGGCTCTTATTGATGATGATCAGAAAGACGCAGTGAAGTCTCTATTTGCCGAGATGACCTACCTTGCATGTAAGCTTGTTGACAAGTACTGCGAGTATTGGCCTTCACTTGACGGATTCAATATCCATGATGACTGGGGTTCGCAGAGAGCGCCATTTTTCTCTCAGGAGGTAGCTGAAGAGCTGTTCGTCCCGTATATGAAGGAGTTGACCGATCATATTCACTCTAAGGGCAGATATGTGACGCTACATTCCTGCGGATGCAATCAAACACGTATTAAATGCTTCATTGATGGCGGGTTCGACGGCTGGGAACCCCAGACAATGAACGATTCACATAAGCTATGGAACGATTACGGTGAGCAGATTTGTATTTCGGTCCTACCCTATCAATTTGACCCGGAGAAAACAAGCGAAGATGAACAGCGCCGTTACGGTCGGGAATACGCCGAATGCTACAGCATACCAGGTAAGCCCGCACAACTAGGACTCTATGGTGGTCCTACTCTGACCGACGCTTTTGTCGAGGAAGTCTACATACAGTCAAGGAAAATCTTTAACAGATAATAGGCCAAGGCATTTTGCGCGCTTCGCCCCGCTCGACCTTGGCCTTTCACCTCGCCGTACACAAAAAACGCAGATTTTGCGCAAAATCTTGAGTGGTGTGTTGATTTGCTAAGAGCGATATATGTTACACCGCATATTCTATAACATATTCCGCATAAAAGTGCTGATTTTCACCTTGTCATTCACACATTACTGTATTTTTTGCGCGAAATCTTCGAATTTTGTGTTGATCCGGGATTCGGTCGGCGTACAGATGGTCAATAGGATATATAGGTATATGAACAGGTTGCGTTATCTCTCACATTATGTGGCTAAGGCTATTTCATATTGAAGCACAGCGTAAGTATAGTGAGGAGAGTGAGGATATTGTAGCTCGTACACCGGTTGAGGCTATAAACAGTACAGAGCTTTTTACAGTGCGGAGCTTCTTGCTGGGGTGAAGCTTTATGCAGTGCGGAGCTTCTTGCAACGGTTGAAGCTTTTTACTGGTTCACACAAAAATTGAGTATGATGACTTTACATTATTTATCAACAATGATACAATTTTGTCATAACGAATTAGCGTTATAGATCCACACCTTATTACCACTCCGCTTGTGTCTCCAAGAGGAACATGCCTAAATCAGCTTAACGCACATCAATTACGCTTGTATCCCTAAGAGAATCATAGATAAATCGACATGGCGCACAACAGTTACAAGCGACTGTAACTGATTACAACAAATATTAAGAAAAAAAGGAGGTCAAACAAGTGGCTATAACACTGGCGAAAACAAAATGCGGAATGGTCTCAGGCGTAGAAATGCCTGACAAGGGTATCACCGTGTTCAAAGGGATCCCGTTTGCGGCACCACCTGTCGGCGACTTGCGTTGGAAAGCCCCGCAGCCTGTAGAACCATGGGAAGGCGTTCTTCCTGCAACAAGCTTCAAACCTGCTGCCTGGCAAGAATATCATAAGAAGGGCTCTTTTTATGATAGAGAATGGGGACACAAACCCTTTGAGCGCAGTGAGGACTGCCTATACCTGAACATATGGACACCTGCAGAATCCGCGGATGAAAAGCTTCCTGTTGCTGTGTGGATTTATGGCGGCGGTTTCATGTCAGGATTTGCCCATGAAAACGAGTTTGACGGTGAAGCGTTCAGCAG